>JANXUM010000088.1 GCA_025356215.1 Bryobacter sp.
CCAAATCACAGGAGAATTGCCATGATCGATGCTTTGCCCGACATGAAAGGCCAGTCCCGGCGGCACGTTCTACGTGCGGCCAGTCTATTGTCAGCCGGAGCGGCGCTGCCGTTCTATAACGAATTTGCGATGGCGCAGGACGCCGCCGAGCGCCCACGCGGCATGCGCGGGGCGATGCCGCCCGACGCCGTTCGCATCGGATCGAACGAGAATCCGCTCGGGCCGTGCGCGGACGCCTGCGAGGCGATTATGAAGATCGCGAAGTATGGCGGTCGCTATTCGCCGTTCAACGAGCAGGGCGACTTTATCAAGGCCGTCTCGGATGTGGAGGGCGTGAAGCCGGAATTCATCGCGGCCTACGCGGGGTCGAGCGATCCGCTGCATCGCAGCGTCCTGGCGTTCACTTCTCCGACGAAGGGCTTTGTGATGTCGGACCCCGGCTACGAGAGCGGTGCGGGGTCGGCTAAATTTGTCGGCGTGAAGGTAACGCGTGTTCCTCTGCAAAAGGGGACCTACGCGCACGACGTGAAGGCGATGGTGGCGGCGGACCCGAACGCGGGCGTCTATTACATCTGCAACCCCAACAACCCGACGGGCACGATCACCAAGCGCGAGGACATCGAATGGCTCCTGGCGAATAAGAACAAGGATTCCATCGTCCTGTTGGACGAGGCGTATATTCACTTCAGCGACGAGATGCCGGGTAGCGACCTAGTGGCCAAGGAAAAGGACGTCGTTGTACTGAGAACCTTCTCGAAGGCGTTTGGCATGGCGGGTATTCGCGCCGGTATGGCGATGGGCCGGCCGGATCTGTTGGCGAAGCTGCGGCCCTATGGCGCGGGGATGCTGCCGATCACGGGGCTGGTTGCGGGCACGGCGAGCTACAAGAGCAAGGGCCTTGTCGCCGAGCGTAAGGCGATCAATGCAAAGGTGCGCGGGGACGTTCTGGAGTTCCTCGAGAAGAAGAACATCAAGTACATCCCGAGCGTATCGAATAAGTTCATGATGGAGACGGGCAAGCCGGGTGGCGAGTTGACTCGCGCGCTGGCGGCCGAGAAGGTGTTCATCGGCAGAACCTGGCCGGTGTGGCCGACGATGGTGCGCGTATCGATCGGCACGCAGGCCGAGATGGACAAGTTCAAGATCGCGCTATCGAAGGTGATGGCGTAAGTTTTAGTCCATCGATTCAGAGGCGGCGCCGTCCATGAGGGAGCGCCGCCTTTATCCGTTTTAGAAAGGCTTTATTGTATGGTTGATGTATGTTGACACGGCGTGGTTTTATTGGCACATCCTCGGCAGCCATGGTGGCTGAAAAGATGTTTGGGGCTCCGAAGGATTCGAAGGCGCCCAACCCTGAACTCGAAAAGCTGGCGGCGAACGCGCTGCGCGAGGCCAAGAAGTTCAAGGCCAGTTATTGCGATATCCGCATTGTGCGGTTGCGCGATCAGCGGGTGAGCCTACGCGTGTCGCCGGAGCGCGGGACGGGCAAGAGCCTGGCCGTGCCGGGGGTGGCGGAAGATTCAAGCTTTGGGTTTGGGGTGCGCGTGATTGTGAACGGGGCATGGGGCTTTGCCGCGTCGCCGATTGTGACTGCCGCCGAGATTGCGCGGATCACGGGCGAGGCGGTGATCATCGCCAAGGCGAACGCGACCATCCAGCCTAAGCCGCTGCAACTTGCGCCGGTGAAGGCTTATCGCGATCGCTGGGTGACGCCACACGACAAGGACCCGCTGGATGTGCCGATGGCGGAGAAGATCGAACTGTTACGCAAGGTGACGGCCGAGGTGAAGAAGAACGCGAAGGTATTTAGCGGCTCGGCATCGTTGAACTTACGCAGCGAGGATAAATACTTTGCGTCGAGCGAAGGATCTTCGATCCAGCAGTATATCTTGCAGATCTACGGCAATGTGGATGCGACGGCCGTTGACCGCGAGAACAACATCTCGCGATCGCGGAGTTATGTACCGACACAGGCTTCGGCTGGGTGGGAGTATGTGCCGGAGATGAATCTGGAGGAGAACGCGCAACGGATTCGCGAAGAGGTTGTCGAGCACTTGTCCGCGCCGGCGGTAAAGCCGGGCAAGAAAGACTTGCTGTTGATGCCGAATCATCTGATGCTGACGATTCATGAGAGCGTGGCACATCCGACGGAGCTGGACCGGGCGTTGGGATATGAGGCCAACTATGCCGGAACAAGTTACATCACACCGGCGACGATCGGTAAGCGCATCGCGAGCGAGCAGTGCACGTTTATTGGCGAGCGGACTTCACCGCGGGCGTTGGGGACATGCGGGTATGACGACGATGGCGTGAAGTCGACGAGCTTTACCATTATCGACAAAGGGATCTTTAAGACCTTCCAGACGACTCGCGATCAGGCGCACTTGATTGGCGAGAAGGAATCGCATGGATGTTCGCAGGCCGATAGCTGGGCGACGGTGCCCTTTCAACGGATGCCGAATGTGTCGCTGAGCCCGGGGTCGCGTGAGACGACGCTGGAAAACATGATTGCGGGGATTGACGACGGGGTGCTGATCGACGGGCGCGGCAGTTACTCGATCGACCAGCAGCGTTATAACTTCCAGTTTGGCGGCGACGCGTTCTGGGAGATCAAGGGCGGTAAGAAGCGGGGGATGATCTCGCGGGTATCGTATCAAGCGCGGACGCCGGACTTTTGGCAGGCTTGCGACGCGACGGCTGGGCCGTCGTATTGGGGTCAGTATGGAACGACCGGCGACGCAAAAGGCGAGCCAACGCAGATCAATTCGATCAGCCACGGATGTTCGCCGACCAGATTTAGAAAGATCGATGTAATTCTCACGGACTAGCTATGATTACACGCGACGAAGCACAGAAACTTGCCCAGAAGGTGCTGGGATTGGCGACTTTTCCAGAATGTCAGGTGACGATCACGTCGTCCGAGCAGGCGTATACGCGCTTTGCGAATAACGGCGTGACGACGGCTAGCTTTAACTTAAGGCATAACTTGTCGATTGTAGTTACTCGCGACGGGCGCAGCGGCAGCATGGCCGTGAATGACTTTGACGATGCTTCGTTGAAGAGCGCGGTGAAGTTAGCCGAAGAATTAGCGGCGATCGCGCCTCCGAACCCGGAGCGGATGGCACCTGTGGGAAAGCAGGAGTTTCCGGCGACGAACGATCTGGACGAGCGGACGGCGGCGGCGCGGGCACCGGAGATGATTCCGCATGTGAAGACGATCATTGACGCGGCGCTGGCGGCGAAGATGGTGGCGGCGGGGTTGATCGAGAGATCGCTCAGGGTAACCTCTATCGCGAACAAGGCCGGGCTGTTTGGGTTTCACCGGTCGAGCGATTCGCAGTTGACGACAACGATCCGGATGGCGGATGGGTCGAGCAGCGGATGGGCCGGGCAGCCTTCGATGAAGTTATCGGAGTTGGATAGCAAGGGGCTGGCGGCGATCGCCATCGAGAAATGTAGTAAGTGGAAAAACCCGCAGCGGCTGGAGCCGGGTAAGTACACGGTGGTGTTGGAGCCGACGGCGACGGGGGATTTGGTTCGGTTGATGTCGCAGGCGTTTTCGGCTCGCGCGACCGAGGAGGGACGGACCTTTCTAAGTAAGCGCGGCGGTGGGAATCGTTTGGGGGAGAAGATGTTCCCCGAGTTTGTGACTTTGCGAATGGATCCGTTCGATGCGCGGCAGCCGTCGTCGCCGTGGACGGGGGATTGGTTGCCGACGCGGACGATGAGCTGGATCGAAAAGGGAGTGATTGCGAATTTGGCCTATGACCGCTATTGGGCCTCGAAGACGGGGAAGGAGGCGACGCCCGGGGGTGGAGGTGGATTTGGCGGTGGACGCGGCGGGGGCGGCGGCGGTGGGGCCGCGAGTTTGATTATGGAAGGCGGCAAGGATTCGCTGGCCGATTTGATCGCGGGTGTGGAGAAGGGCTTGCTGGTGACGCACCTTTGGTACATTCGCGGGGTGAATCCGCAGACGCTGCAACAAACGGGATTGACGCGGGATGGGTTGTTTATGATCGAGAACGGGAAGATCACGACGCCGGTGATGAATATGCGGTTTTTGGAGAGTCCAGTGCGGCTGTTGCAGAATTGTGTACGGATCGGGCAGGCGCAGCGGGTGAGGGGGCTGGAGGGCGGCATGATGATCGCGCCGTCGATTGTGGCCACGGACTTTCCGCTGCCTTCGGTTTCAGACGCGGTTTAGGGCGGAGACGGCGTAGCTCCGCCCTAAGTGGATTGAGATGCAGGCAGGTTGTCAAAGAGCCGGGGGCCGGATTGGCTTTGGTTTGTTTGTTGGCGTTTGGGGGGCTGCTTGGAATCGCATACCCCAAAGGGGGACGGACCCAAAATGCGGGTCCGTCCCCTTCCTTGTTTCTTAACCTTGTTACCTGTCGAGGCCGGTTTGTTTTGCGATTCGCAGTAACTCCTCGATGCTTGGGTTAGCGAAGGGGTTGTCGCCGGACGGCGGCTCTGGATTGGGTTTGCTTTTTGCTTCTTTCAACATGCGCTTGGCCGTGTCCTTAACTTCTTTGGTTTGATAGAGCAGGAACTGGGCCAGGTAGTTGGGACTGGTTCTCGCCAGGTCCGTTCTGCGGAGTTCGGCGGTGGGGAGAGATTTGGGGATGTGCACGTCTTTGCCCATCACGCAGTGTTCGGCGTAGACTTCGTAGGCGGCGATGCGATCTTTTTGAAGTTGACGGAGTTCGTGCATGGCTTTGTCGGCGCGACGCTCGGGGGCGGCGAGCTCTTCCCAGCAGCGGGCGCGGGTGAGTTGGAAGTTGGCCCAGGCGAAGCGGGTGAAGGCGGCTTCTTCGAGATCGAACTCGGGGACGCAGTCGCGACGGAGCTTCTGCGACAGCGCGCGGAAGGCTTCGGCATCTTCGGGCTTGGCCGCGAAGAGGGTTTCGGGGTTGGAGTTGAGGGCGTTGGCGGCTACTTTGGCCTTGCCGACGGCGGTGGTTGGCCCAGTGGAGTTCTGAGCGTTCGCGCGGTTGGCCGCGATTTGATTGTTCGTTGACATAGTTAGTTTCCTTTCGACAAAACATCATACAGATGGAAAGGGCGATTCCGAACCATGGGCGGCGGGGGCGAGGGGATTAAGTGGCTTGATTTGTTTGGGTTGGGGGGCGAAAAAAAACATTTGAAAAGCTGTCAACCGGTTGGCGATCATCATTTTCTCGTTCCAAACTCGTCTCCTTCTATCTCAAGCAATCCGGCCATGACCCCATCACCGCTGCTTTGGACGGCCGCACGAAGCAGGGGAATGCGCTTATCGATGGAGAGGCACGTGTAAAGATCGCTCCATTTCAGGAGCCAAATGACAGGAACGTCGCGTCGCGTGGATTCATCGTTCATGAGCTTGATGATCCTCTGCAATGCTTCGCTTGTCGCAACCCGATCCTCTGCTGGAATGATATTTAAAAGGCCAAAGTAGATTTCGACAAGTATCGTAAAACGATGCCGATTTGGCAGCTTGGAGTCTTTCTCCCAGTTGTCGATTGACCTGAGGAGCTTAGCAGCAGCTTCTCTCCACGTCGCAGACTTCTTGATCTCCTCTGGTAGCTGGGCCTCAGCGGTCACCGTAAATCCGGCCAGTTGTG
The DNA here is from genome assembly GCA_025356215.1 of Bryobacter sp. Classification (GTDB taxonomy): domain Bacteria; phylum Acidobacteriota; class Terriglobia; order Bryobacterales; family Bryobacteraceae; genus Bryobacter. Next base: position 5,601 of record JANXUM010000088.1, read on the forward strand.
GTCACCTGAAAAGCGGCCAGTTCCAAGTTGGCGGCAGTGACCGACGTCCTATCAATTTCATTGTTTCCTTAAGCAGCGCTGAGGACATAAGAGAGATTGGAAGCTGGCTTTCACCCAAAGTACTTGTGCCACCGGCGCTGCAAAAATTGCTGTGCGGAATGCAGTCAGGACCACTTCTTGCTTTACGGTCGGGTCTGACGCGCTAAGAAATCCAGCGAGTTCTTGTTTTCAGTTGACCCATTCCATCCGAGTGACCGCGCAGCGATGAGCGAGAGCTTGGCCGATTCCGCGCGGTTCGCGGTGGACTCGGCAAATGCGTCGAGAGCTTTGGATTAACGCCGCTTGCCCCAGGTGAAGCCGACCATTCCGGTGAAGCGGTCGTCTTGGGCGTTGCCTTGGAGGGCTCGGCTGTAGCGGAACTCCGGGGTGATCGTGACCAAGCGGGTTTTGAAATCGAGGCCGGTGCCGGCGGTCACGCCTCGATCCGTTCGCGTGAAATCGAGTTTGCCGCCCAGTGCGCCTTGGATAGGGTAGTCCGCCGGGAGGCAGGAGCCTTGTGGGCCGGTACAGCGGTACACCGAGGTGCTTTGCGTGCTGGCACGGGTGAAGAGGATTCCTCCACTAACGAAAGGGTGCAGGCCGACAACTTGGAAACGGTATTTGAGGAGCAGTGGGAGGTCCCAGGTGTGGGACTTGTCGTATACCGATATGGCGTAGGCATTGGCGCTGGGTGCGAATTGGACGGTGGTGTTGAAGTTTGACCGGTCCGTCCGGTAGAGGGCGTCGAACTCGATCGAGAAGCGGTAGGGGAGGTGGAATTCCACCGTCGGGCCGCCTGCCCAGCGACTTTGGTTGTAGTTAGCGAAGTTGGCTCGAT
>JANXUM010000093.1 GCA_025356215.1 Bryobacter sp.
TCCCCGTTCCGCCAAAACGCAAATGATCCACGGCCTCAACCGCGTGGTTCGCGGCTTCGGGCTTGAGGCTGTGCGACTCACTCAAACCGGTCCTGAGAACTACCTCGAATCTGGCCACGAAACCTCCAGCCGATCCGAAGATGCTGAAACCATGCTCGGCACCAAACAGTTCGACCACGCCCAGCGCTGTATCGCTGAGATCCTTACCGGCAATGTTCCGGGCGATTTGCTCGAGGCCGGCGTCTGGCGCGGCGGCATGACCATCTTCTACCGCGCGGCTCTCAAAGCGCATCAATGCACCGACCGCAAAGTTTGGGTCGTCGATTCCTTTGCCGGCCTGCCTCCCATCGATCGCGGCAAAGAGACCTTTGCTTGGAACGCTGGTGACATGGCCGTTTCCCTCGAAACCGTAAAGGAAAATTTCAGCCGTTATGGCCTGCTGGACAACCAGGTCGAGTTTCTAAAGGGCTTCTTTTCCGACACTCTGCCTACCGCTCCCATCGGGCCCCTCGCCATCCTCCGCGCCGACGCCGACCTGTACCAATCGACGCTCGACGTGCTCACGCCTCTCTACCGTAAGTTGTCCCCTGGCGGCTACGCGATTTTCGATGACTATCAGAACCTGCCCGACTGCCGCCGCGCCGTCGACGAGTTCCGCGCCCAAAACAACATCCTCGAACCGATCGAAAAAATCGACCAGCGCGCCGTATTCTGGCGCAAGCTCGGCTAATGCCCGCTGACACTGGTCGTCTCCGTCACGAACGCGATCAACTACAACTGCGCGTCGTAGCGGCGGTTCCCGCGATTCCCGTCATAATCCCGGTACATATTCCTTTCGAGGAATGCGAAATTCGATTCAACCGCCAACTGTCCCCGATAATTGCAGGAATAGGTTCTCAACATCAGGCCAGCCAACTGCGTCGGCTCTGCATCTCCAGCGCCCGCCGTCCTCCCGCCTCACCGTGTAAGCCCTGTCCCCATTGGCCAAGCCAACCACGGGAAGCGGCGTCGCCGCAAACAAAAAACCAATCGGCATGGTCCTCGTATCGCTTTTACGGTATCGGCAGCCTCCGCCCCATCGCCCCCCCGCCCGCCGCCTTCTTCCCACTCACCGGCCCCCCGCCCTCCACCATCCTTCTCCCCCCTGCGCCCCCAAACTCCACCTCGTTCTCTTCAAACTGCAGCGGTCTGTCCAGCAGCATCTCGATCGTCGACCCCTTCGCCAGCACAACATCGGGCCCCCGCGTCAGCAACACCCCCATTAGCCCCGCCGCCGCCCCCGCCGCCGCGCCAATCCCCAGGCCCATCCCGGTGCTCTTCGCCGCCGCCCCCGCTATCGCTCCGATCGTCGCCCCCGTCGTCGCCCCGACGCCAACCGTCTGTGCGTCGCCGCTCTTATTCCCCTCGCCCTTAATCTTTCCTTCTTCGCGGTCAAAGCCCTGACTATCCCGGCCGTCAATCCCGCCCAGTCTCGACTTAAACTCCCGCGTCACTCCGTTCGGCAAAATCAGCGTGTCAAAGCGCACATACAACTCGCCCTTCCCCCTCACCTTCCCCGGCCGCTTCAGGCTCGTCACCGTCCCCGCCACGCTCGATCCCGGCGGAATCACAATCTTCCCTTGCGCCATCAACGGGAACAGCGTTTCTAGATACACCCTGTCGCCCTCAACCGCGTGTTTCGTGCTCACGCTATTCAGCATCGTCAACGGAATCCGCGTCCCCGGCTCCACCGTGTATTGCTTGGCTGGCGCGGTAACATCCTGAGCCATCGCACTGAACGCCGAAAGAACGAAAATTACGCTGCGCATAGCACTAATCATAGCCTCTAAGAGTGAAACGCCTAGGGGCTGCCCTCAGTTGCGCTTTTCCGCACAAACAGCCGCGACCCCGCCTCGCTCCAGTTCTCGCCAACCCCAATCTCAACTGTTGGATTCTCCCCCACCCGCCCCGGCAACCGCACATTCATCTGATAGAGCCCCGCATAGCCCGGCGTAACACCCAGATAGAAAACCGCCCCTGCTTCCAACTCCACTCCGTCCACCCTGACCCGGTATTCCGCGCGCCGCTTCACTTCCGTTGGCACTGTAGGCACCACCGTATTGCGCTCCTTCGTTTGCGTCGGGCCCCATCCCGTCCCGTAGATCACCACAATCTCTTCGGCCTTCGCCGGGTTCTCCGCGGTCACCACGCTCCCATCGGCGTGCGTCGCCGCTGCATAGGTCTTATCGATACGGAAAATCTCCGGCGCTTCCCCGCCCACGTTCAGCACCACCGTCGGTCCGCTCACCAGATCCCGAAACACCCGCAAACTCCACGTCCCCGGGTCCATATCCGGCGGGAACAACGCGTTGATCTGCGTTGGAGAAACGAAAAACAGCGGCACCCGCAGCCCCTGCACTTGCACATACACTTCGCCATTGGGCGTCGCCGTCGGCAGCGTCCCATTGCGCAGATCCTGCGCCCGGATCGCCCACGTGAAGGTTGATAGATTCGTGCCGTAGATCGTAAAGATCCCGTTCGGCGTAATCCGGTCCTGCCTCGTCCCCGCCGCGCTGGTAATGCTCGCGGTCGAATAATCGGGCTTCAATAATAAAACCTGGGCGGCGAGGGGAATCCCCAGCGCCGCCCAGAAGACCACAGTCAAGTTTGCGTACACTCAAACGACAAGTGTCCGCACCGGAGAAAAGTTCTCAGTTGCCGATGACGGTTGTCAGATTTTGCGCCACCGCCGCGCCGTCAACGCTCAGCGTTAGCTTCACGTCTCCCGCCGCCACATTCGGCACCACCAGGTTGAATTGGTACAAGCCCACAAACCCGGGCGACAAGCCCGCGTACGCGACCGTTGCCGGCGCCGTGCCGAACAAAGCGGTAGCGTTCGTCAGCACGGTAGACCCGCTGGCAATCGATCCCGCCGCCACCGTCGGCGCCGTCGCTCCCGCGCCAATCGCGTAGACGATCATCGTCTCGCCCGGCTTGGCCGGTCTCGTCGGTACGCCCGCAATCTCGCCCACCTTCGCCACAAAAGTCACGTTGTCCGGGAAGACCGCCGCCACCAATTGCCTGCCGCCAACATTCCACCTCGGCGGCACCAGTGTCTGCGTCGCCCGCGCCGCCGCCGTCATCGGGATCGGGTCGCTGGTGCCCGTGTCGTTCTTCACGATCACGTTTACCGGCCCCGTTCCAATCCCGTCTGGTACCTGCGCGTTGATTTGGCCCGGGCTCACAAAACGCACAAACGCGTCTTTGCCGCCCACCGTTACGCCCACGCCTTCAAGACTCTTCGGCGCGTTGGCGCCGCTGAAGTCCCAGCCTGCCCACTCGCGCGTCACATTCGTCAGCGTGGCCCCGTAGATCTCAATCCAGGTTCCGGGCGAGATGATTTTGCCGCCGCCAAAATCTTGAGAGACAACGGCGCTGTTGCTTGTCACCACCGGCCTCGCGCCTGTCGGCGCCGCCGTGATTTTCAAGCTCGTCGTGTAGATGCGGTCGTTGCTGCTCGCTCCGTTTCCGTCAGCCGCGTTGCCCGCCGCATAGAACACAACGTCTCCCGATCCAGCGTCCGGCGCCGTCCATTCCACGCTAAACGTCGCCAGCCCATCTGAGCCAGACCGTGTCGCCGGTTCCAGATGCTCCACAAACTCCCGGTCCGTCCCGCAAGGCGCGTTTCCGCCTGGATCGCACTTCACCTGCACCAGCGTATTCGGCGTGAAAATCCCCCCTTTGAGATTCTCGTCCTTCGTCAACCGAGCGGTGAGTTCAAATCCCCACCGCTTGGCATCCGGGTGATAAACCTGCACGCGGATCGTCTGCTTCTTGCCCGGCGTGTAATCCACCGCGCTGATGCGCGCAAACCCTCTCGCATCCGAATTGGCCGGTGCGAAAGTCCGGTGGCAAGCCGTGCAGTCCAGTCCACCGTCAATTGCCGCACCGGTCCGTCGAATTACTGGTCCCGTGCTGAAGGCATAGATCATCGCAGGAAGCGACGCTACTGCGACGCTCCAGAAGAGCTTATTCCACATGTTAGTTATCCCCGTTTGTAAGTGAGTTAGTTGGCGGTTGTAAGGAACACGTTGGCCTGCGTCTTCACGCCGCCAATTTCCATCGTGATTTCCTGATCGCCCGCCTGGACGTTGGGTACAACTACGTTAAATTGATACAGGCCGACGAAATTCGGGGCCAACCCCTTAAATTCCGCCACTGCCGGTGCCGATCCAATCTGCACCTTGAAACTGCTGCCCAGGTCAGTACTGACCCCCACGATCGTTCCCGCCGGCACCGCTGGCGTCGTCGCTCCAAAGCCCAGCCCATAGATCACCAAACGGTCCCCCGGCTTCGGTGTCCGGAAATTAACTCCCGCGATCAATCCCACCCGGCCCGCAAACGTCTGATCGGCAAATTGCGCCACCACATACTGCTTGCCGCTCACCACAAACGAAGCCGGCGCCAGAATCCCCGGCGCTACGCTCACTCCGGTAACCGTGATCGGGTCGCTGCTACCTCCCGGCGTCTTTACGATCACCTGTATCGGTCCGCTCGCAATACCGTCCGGCACCAGCACATTCAACTGCGTTGGGCTGATGAAATACACAAACGCCGCCTTGCCATCCACCGTTACCTGCGTGTTTTCCAGGTTCGTCGGCGCCTTCGTCCCGGTAAAGTCCCCGCCGGCCCAAATCCTCGTATTCGTCGCCAGATCCTTCCCGCGAATCTCCAAATAAGAGGATGCGGCCACCTTTGTGCCACCGCCGAAATCCCCTGCCGAGCTTGCTCCGCCCTGCGTCACCGTCGGCTTCAATCCGCCCCCGCCCACCGCCTGGTTCAGCTTGAATGTTTTCTGTCCGATGTTCGCCCCGCCCGGCGCGGGTCCGTTGCTGGCATTCGTCGCCACATACAACGTGATCGGTCCCGCGCCGGCCTGTGTCGGCGGCGTCCAATCGAATTGAAAAGTTCCCGTCGAGTTCGGCGTCGAATGCTCGATGTATTCCACCGGCGCATTCGGCGCACACACCTTGCCCGCTACGTTGTTCCGCTCGCGGCCATCCGCGCACAGTACAAACATGCCGGAATCGAGTGGCGTAAACGTCCCAGCCTGATTTGTGTTGATCGGCCCGTTATCGATCCGGATCGACGCCTGCATTCCGTAGCGCCGCCCCGCGTCCTTGATCTTTACCGTAAAGCGCTGCTTCACCCCGGGCTGGTAATTCGCCCCGCCTTCAAACAAGATCTCGATGCTTTGGGAGTCTTTATTGATGCCGCCCGTGTGGCAGCCGCTGCCCGTGCAGCCCGCCGCGTCGTCCCCCGGCGCGCCTGATTTCTTCGGGTCTGGCCCGCTGCTATACGCCCATAGCAGGACCGGTAAGCTCGCCACCGCAATCGCGGCAGAGAAATGATTCCATCGATTTCGTCTCATAAACACCTAACCCCCTAATTGGCCGCAAGGTCGCGGCTTTCCTTCAGACTTCACTCCTGATTATCCTCGACGAAACCGCGCACAGCCATGCGTGATTCCGCTTAGAGGAAACCGAAGTTCCAATACATCTCAAAGTAGGTGTCGGCGAAGCCCCTGAAGCTTGGCACGACAATAGTCGTTTCTAGGACAATAAACCTCCCAGCCGCCGTTGGCAAGCAAAATCGACTCTCAAATCGATTTATTTTTTTGCGTCACGATTCGCAAACTCTTCCGAAACGCGGTGCTTGCGGCCAGCGTCTCCATCCCCTTGTCACCAACCCACCGGAATCCCTCCGGTGCCTCCCCGTCTATCCTTCCGCGCCTCAGCGTGTAGCGGTAACGGTGGTTCACAATGGAGTGCCCAAACGCCCCAATCCACTCCCCCAATTCCACTCCCTCCACCATCCCCAACTCCGGCAACTCCCAAAACCCCGCCAATCGCTTACTTTCTTTACCCCGCTGCCAAACCAGCACGCTCCCCTCGCGCTCAATCCACAACAGCGTTTTCTCCTCCTCGATCGTCGCCGCCGCCGCCTTCCGCACCGGTAGCGTCTCTACGATGCCCAATTCCAGCGCCTTACAATCGGTGGCGAGCGGGCAAAGCAAACACCGCGGCTTCTTCGGCGCGCACACCGTCGCCCCCAACTCCATCAACGCCTGTTGATAAGTCCCCGGGTCACGCACATCCATCTCCCGCTCCGCCACTTCCTTCAACCCCGCCATCCCCCCTGTCACCCGCGACAGCACACGAATCACGTTCCCATCGATGCCAACCTCCGGCAATCCAAACGCGATACTCGCCACCGCCCCGGCCGTGTACTCGCCCACCCCCGCCAACGCCCGAATCCCCTCATAAGTCGGCGGAAACTCCCCCGCTTCCGCCATCGCCCGCGCCGCCTTCTGCAAATTCCGCGCCCGCGAGTAATAGCCCAGCCCCGCCCAAGCCGCCAACAACTCCGCCTCGGGCGCTTCGGCCAACGCCACAAACGTCGGATACTTGGCCAAAAACCGCTCGTAGTAAGGGATCACCGCCGTCACTCGCGTCTGCTGCAACATGATCTCCGACAGCCAAATCGCGTAGGGGTCGCGCGTCCGCCGCCAAGGCAGATCTCGCTGCTCCCGCTCAAACCACTTCTTCAACTTTTGAGCGATTTTCATGCCGTTGGTATACTAGAGCAATCCCTAAAGAAAAAGCGAAAACGCGCACCGCGCCCATCTCCGATGCCAGTTTCATCGAGATTCACGGAGCCCGGGTTCACAACCTCAAGGATATCTCCCTCAACGTCCCGCACAACGTGCTGACGGTCGTTACAGGTGTGTCCGGCTCCGGCAAATCCTCTCTGGCTTTCGACACCATCTATGCCGAAGGCCAGCGCCGCTACGTCGAATCGCTCTCCGCCTACGCCCGCCAGTTCCTCGAGCGCATGGGCAAGCCTGACGTCGACGAGATCCTCGGCCTCGCCCCGCCCGTCGCCATCAAACAGAAGAACACGACGCGAAACCCCCGCTCCACCGTCGCCACCTCCACCGAAATCTACGATTTCCTGCGCCTCCTCTATGCCCGCGCTGGCGAGACCTGGTGCCCCGTCTGCGACATCCCCGTCGTCCGTGATTCCGTTGACCTCGTCGCCCAGCGCATCCTCGCCGAAGCCCCCGGCACCCGCTGGTACGCCCTCTTCCCCATCACCCACGAAAAGCTCAAGTCCGACGCCCTCCGCGATCGTCTCTTCGAGCTCCGCGCCAAAGGCTTCAACCGCCTCTACCAGGCCGGCAAAATCTTCGAATTCTCCACTCCCGAGAGCCTCCTCGAACTCAACTTCGCCCTCCCCGTTTACGCTCTCGTAGACAGGCTCGTGCTGGCACCCGACGTCCGCTCCCGCCTCGTCGACGCCATCGAAATCGCCTACCGCGAGGGCGGGGAACTCATCGTCGAGCAAGCCGGCGTCGAGACCCCACGCTCGCTCCGCTTCAACGAATCCTTTACCTGCAAAACCTGCGGCACCGAATTCAAAGACCCCGAACCGCGCCTGTTCAGCTTCAACAATCCCTTCGGTGCCTGCCCCACCTGCCAGGGCTTCGGCCGCACCATGGATTACGACGTCGACAAGATCATCCCCAACCCTGGGCTTGAGCTCGGCG
>JANXUM010000199.1 GCA_025356215.1 Bryobacter sp.
ATGCTCATCGCCGAGGAGCTTGACGTCGATTGGAAGTCCGTTCGTATCGAGCAGGGCGACTCCGACGAAAAGCGCTATGGCTCCCAGTTCGCTGGTGGCAGTCAATCCACGCCCCAAGGTTGGGAACCGCTCCGCCGCGTAGGTGCCGCAGGCCGCCAAATGATGATCAGCGCCGCCGCTCAAACCTGGGGGGTTCCGGAATCGGAATGCACTACCGCCAGCGGTCGTGTCATTCACACCCCTTCCAAGAAGTCCGTAGGTTACGGTGAGATCGCCGCCAAAGCCGCCACGCTCACCCCTCCCGATCAAACCAAGCTGGCCATGAAGGACCCCAAGGATTACAAAATCATTGGGCATTCCACGCTTGGCTGGGAGAACGCCAATATCGCCACCGGCAAGCCGATGTTCAGCATCGACTTCACGATGCCTGGCCTGCTCGTCGCCTCGCTCCACAAGTGCCCCGTCTACGGCGGCAAGGTTAAGAGCGCCAACCTCGATGAGATCAAGGCGCTGCCCGGCATCCGCCACGCCTTCGTGGTCGAAGGCTTTCCCACGCCCGGCCCGGTGCTGATGGGCGACCCCGGCCTCACCCCCGGCATCGCCATCGTCGGCGATAACTTCTGGCAAGTCCAGTCGGCCCGCGCCAAGCTAAAGGTGGAATGGGAAGAAGGCGTCGCCGGACAGCAGAACAGCACCGACTTCGCTAAGAAAGCCGAAGAACTCTTCGCCGCCGCGCCGCATCGCACCGCCCGCAACGAAGGCGATGTGGAGAAGGCCTTTGCCAGCGCCGCCAAGGTCGTCGAGGCATCCTACACCTACCCGTTTATCTCGCACGCTCCGCTGGAGCCCCCCGGCACCACCGCCCACTTCAAGGACGGCAAGGTTGAACTTTGGACCAACAGCCAGACCCCGGCGGCTGGGCGCGCCATGGCCGCCAAAACCCTTGGAATCACCGACGGCGACATCACCATGCACATGCTCCGTGCCGGCGGCGGCTTCGGCCGCCGATTGAGCAACGACTACATTGCCGAAGCCTGCTGGATCTCCAAGGTCTGCGGCGCGCCGGTCAAGGTGCAGTGGTCGCGCGAAGACGATTTGACGCAGGATTACTACCGTCCCGGCGGCTTCCAAAAGCTCAAGGCCGCGGTTGACGCCTCCGGCAAGATCGTCGCCTGGAAGGATCACTTTGTCAGCTACGGCGATGGCGAGCGCTTCGCCCCCTCCGCACAGTTGTCGCCCGGTGAATTCCCCGCCAGCTTCATCCCCAACTTTAAGCTCGACGTCTCGGTTATGCCGTTGCGTGTCAAGACTGGCGCACTCCGCGCCCCGGGCAGCAACGTACATGCCTTCGTGTTCCAGTCCTTCCTCGATGAACTGGCGCATGCCGCTGGTAAAGACCCCGTGCAGTTCCGCATGGAGCTTCTGTCGACCCTATCCAGCGCCCCGCAAGGTGGCATGGACCCGGGCCGCATGAAGCCTGTCCTCGCTCTCGCCGCCGAGAAGGCGGGCTGGGGCAAGCGCACCCTGCCCAAGGGCACCGCGCTTGGCGTCGGCTTCCACTTCAGCCACCGCGGCTATTTTGCCCATGTGGCCGAGGTGAGCGTCAGCGCCGCTAATGCCGTCAAGGTGAACAAGGTCTGGGTTGCCGGCGACATCGGTAGCCACATCATCAACCCGCGCGGAGCCGAGAGCATGGTTCAGGGCTCTGTCGTCGACGGCTTGAGCGAGATGATGCATCAGGAGATCACGCTCGAAAAGGGCCGCGTTGTGCAGAAGAACTACAACCAGCATGAGTTAGTTCGTATGAAGAACTCGCCGATGGTGATCGACGTCCATTGGGTCAAGTCGAACAACCCGCCGACGGGCTTGGGCGAACCGGCCCTGCCGCCAATTCTCCCCGCTGTCGCCAACGCGATCTTTGCCGCCTCCGGCAAGCGCGTGCGCACACTGCCGCTCTCCAAGAGCGGCTTTAAGTGGGCCTAGGGTAGTCGTTTCAAACGGAAGGTCTGGCGCGGATTCTTGCCTGTGTTGGCAGACGCGCCGGACCCGGCCCGTGTTGACGATTCCCGCTCGCGGGTCAGTTCCAGCTCATTGCCGATCAGTCGCCCGGTGAAGCGGATGCGGCTCTCGTTGATCTCGTTGCCGCTCTGCTCCTGGCGCACGAGCACAAAGCTGATCAAGTCCCCTGAGATGGTTGCCTTGGTGATCTGGGTACTCTGCTGATCCCCATACTGTTTGCCCGTGAGCATGTTGCCCTTCTGGACAAACTGGAAGGCAAAGTCAGTCGTGTCGCCGACCCAAATCCCACTAAAGTCCGCCGCCATCAACAGCGCTAACGCGATGAAGCTCATGTGTGCACCAGACCGGCCAGCGGTCCCGTGCTGTCGGCAAAGCGCTCCACGGGCGCACCAAACGCATCGAGCATCGACACATAGAGATTGGCCAGCGGGCTGTCTTCTCCGTACACCAGGTGCCGCCCGGTGATGATCCGCCCGCCGCCGCTGCCGGCCAATACGAGCGGCAGGTTATGCGGATCGTGGCGGTCGCCGTTGTGCAGTGCGGAGCCGAACAGGATCATCGAGTTGTCGAGCACGTTCGAGTCGCCTTCCTTCATGCCCTGGAGCTTGTTCAACAGGTAGGCATACTGTGCGACGTGCCACTGATTGATGATCTGATACTGACGCAGCTTCTCGGGGTCCTTACCGTGGTGCGAGACGTCGTGATGCCCGGCCGTAACCCCTTCAAGAAAGCGGAAGCTGACGTTGCTTACGGCGTTGCCGAACATGAAGGTCGCGACACGCGTTGTGTCGCTCTGGAAAGCCACGGCGATCATGTCCAGCATCAGCTTCACATGCTCGGCGTGGTCGGCAGGGCGGTCTGTCGGTGCGGCCTTTGGGTCCAACGGTACGCGCGCCTTCCAAGCCATCTGCGACTTACTCGACGATCGCTCGACACGCTCTTCCAGTGATCGCATAACGCTCAAATATTCGTCGAGGCGATGCCGGTCCGCCGTGCCTACCTGCGTCCGCAAGCGCTTGGCATCAGCCTGGACCCGATCGAGCAACAGCCCATCGAGCTGGCTACCGTTCTGCGGGCCAGATGAGGCGCGGTAGAGGCGCTCATAGACGGCGCGCGGGTTTAGCTCTCTGGCCAGCGGCGTCGTCGGGCTGCTCCAGGCAATGTGCGAACCGTAGATGCGCGTGTAGCCAACTACGGCGTCGACACCGATCGCCACCGGCGTCACGCCCAATTCAAGCGACGGCAGAGGGGTGAGTGTCGCTGCGCGCTGCGCTGCCACTTGATCCATCGAGACACCATTGCCGATGTCCGCGCCTGGGGTCTTCTTGATCGTGCGGCAAGTGAGGATTGCCGCTTCTTTGACATAGTGGCCGTCGCCGCCCTTGCTACCCTCGTTCCAGAGATTGCGAAGGACGACGATCTTGTCCTTGAGCGGTGCCAGGGGTTGCAGGGTTGGTGAGAGCTGGAAGTCCGCGCCGGTGCCCTCGGGAGTCCAGGCGTTTGGGTTGACGCCATTGGGCATGTAAAGCATCGCCATGCGCACCGGGTTGGCGGTGGGTGCCGCCATCGCCTCCAGCCAAGGCAAGCTCAACGTCACGCCCGCCCCGCGAAGCAGACTACGCCGTGTTAGTTGGGTCTTCATTTCAGCTCCTGCCTAAAGGGTGCGCTCAGCACGATCGCTTCAATCAGGGCGTCCGCGCGATAGTCACTCTGTTTTACTTTATCGACGATTTGATCCACTGTACAGGAGTCTTTCAGCGTCAACCCCCGGCCCAATGCGTAGCCCAGAAGCTTGTTGGCGAGGTTACGCAGCACGATGTCCTTCTTGGCCGTCAAGTCTTGCTTCAGCCTATCGAGGCCGCCCTTGTCGATGGGCTGCCCCGCGTCGCTGTCCCGCCACACGCCAAACTCGTCGTAGTTTTCAAGGGCGAAACCCAGTGGGTCGATGCGGTCGTGGCAACTGGCGCAGACCGGGTTGGCGCGATGCAGAGTCAGACGCTCACGCACGGACTTGGGTGCGGCGCCCGCAGCGGATTCTGGAAGCGCCGGGACATTGGCTGGCGGAGGCGGAGGCGGTGTGCCGAGGATCGAGTCCAGGATGAAGGCGCCACGCAAGACGGGGCTTGTCCGATAGGGATACGACGAGACGGTAAGCACTGCCGGCATGCCCAGGACGCCACCGCGGTTGCTCCCCTTGGGCAACGCTACCCATTGCGGCTGGCTGGTGGAGTTTGGGTTCAGCGGTAGCTTCAGGCCAAAGTGCTTTGCCAGCAAGTTGCTGCCGATGGTGAAGTCCGAGTCGATCAGGTTGAGGAGCGACATCTTGCGGATGATCAGTTCGCGGAAGAACATCACCGGCTGGATACGCATGTCCCCGCGTAGCTCTTCGCCCATTTTGGCGGTGCGTTCATCGGTAAGATCGCGAGTGTGCAGCCATTGCTCGATGAAGCGTTTGGCGAAGGTCATCGACCGGTCGCTACGCATCATCTTGCCAATCAGCGGCCTTAGCACGTCGGGGTTCTGCAGCTTGCCTTGCGCGGCCAGGTCGGTGAGCAACTCGTCCGGCTGGCTGCCCCAGAGAAAGTAGGACAGACGCGAGGCGAGAGCGTACTGGCCGGGCTCGGTGCGGAAGAGAAAGCTGGGCGACACCAGCGCGGCACGGATGGCGAAGAAGACTGCGGGCTCAAAGGCTTCGCCCTTGCGCTGCGCAATACGGAACAGCTCGACATACGGCGCGATGTCTGCATCGGTGACGGGCCGGCGGAAGGCGCGTGGCAGAAAGGCGGCCAGGATGCGCCGGGCGGCTTGATCGGCACTGACGCCGGGGCCAGGCTTGGCGATCAACACGCGCTCGCGGCTCTTGAACTCTTTGGCCGCAAAGTCGGTCGCCAGCTTGGCGGTCTCGAGGTACTTCTCGCTGTGCAGGGGCGACAAGAATAGCGTCTCGGCTGCGTTATCGAAGCCCTCGCCCCCGGCGCCGTCGGCCGGCAGGGCGTGGCCGATGTCGAGGTGTATGTCGAGCAGCTCCTGGACGGTGGCGGTGTACTCGTCGCGATTCAGGCGGCGCAGCGGGTTGGGGCCGATGCTGATGCCGGTGGCACAGGCTTCTGTATGGAGGCTGTCATTAACCCACTTGACAAAGCTCTCGCGCTGGGCGGGCGCTGGGGCGGGGAGGTTGCGCGGCGGCATGTCGCCGTTCTCAATGCGCGTGCGTAGCCGGGTCCAGGCGTGCGTGTCGGCCAGGAACGAAGCCTTGGTCGCAACCTTGTCGATGCTGAAGCCGCCCGCTGGCGACTTGCCCGCGTGGCAACTCTGGCAGTAGGTCTTGAGGAAGGCCTGCGCGTCTTCGAAGCTGTTCGGTTGAGCGGTTAAGCAGCAGGCCGACAACAGGCAGAGGAAGAGCTTCACAGGCTGGTGAGGTGTTCTACCTTGCCGTTGCTGTCGCCGATGCGCTCGGGTCGAACGCCCATCGTGTCCATCATCGTCATGAAGAGGTTCGCCATCGGCGTGCCCTTTGTGAACTGGTGATGCATGCCACCCTTGATGCTGCCGCCGCCGTGGCCGCACAGGACGGCTGGCAGGTCGTGATGTTCGTGCTTGTTGCCGTCGCTGATGCTGCTGCCGTAAAGTACCATCGAATTGTCAAGCAGTGTGCCGTTGCCGTCTTTGGTCGTGTTGAGCTTGTTGACGAAGTGGGCCAGCATCTCGACGTGGTGCTGATCGATCTTCTGCAGGCGCTCGATCTTGGCCGGGTCATTGAAGTGATGGCTGAGGCCGTGGTGCGCGTCCGGCACGCCGATCTGGCGGTAGGTGCGGTTGCCGCCCTCGCGGCCGATCATGATCGTGACGACACGCGTCAGGTCGGCCTGGAAGGCGATGGTCGTCAGATCGAACATCAGCTTGATGTGCTCTTCAAAGGTGGGGGGGATACCTGCGGGCTGATCCATGGCCGGCAGTGCGGCAAGCTTGCCGGGCTTCTCGCTCTTCTGGATGCGAACTTCGATCTCGCGGATCGACTCGAGATACTCGCTCAGCTTGCGCTTGTCGTTGGTGCCGAGGGTGGCACCGAGACGTTTGGAGTCCTCGCGCAGGAAGTCGAGGATGCTGCGGTCTTGCCGTGCCTGGATGGCGCGGGCGGCCGGGTCTGTCGTGTCGCCGTCGCCGAAGAGGCGCTCAAAGACGGCGCGGGGGTTGGTCTCATAGGGGACGGGGGTGGTGGGGGAACTCCAGCACAGGGTGTTGCTGTAGGCGCAACTGTAGCCGGAATCGCAGCCTCCCACCATGCGGCCGTCCTCGAGGCCAAGCTCAAGCGAGGGTAGCGAGGTCTGCTTACCGAGCTCCTTGGCCATCAACTGATCGACGGAGATGCCGGAGCGGATATCGAGGCCTTCGGTCTTCTTGGGATGAACTCCGGTAAGCCAGGTGGCGCCGGCCCGGGCGTGATCGCCGGCCCCGTCGCCGAGGGATTGGCCGTTGTAGTGGTCGAGACCCGACAGGACGCTGACGTGCTGGCGCATGCTCTCCAGCGGCGAGAGGGTGCGACCGAAGGTAAAGTCCTTGGGGTTCTCGCCGACTGTGGGCTTCCAGTCCTTCATGATGATGCCGTTGGGGACATAGAGAAAGGCGGCGCGGACTGGCGAGACGACGGTGGAGGTGGCGGCAAACGCCGGTACCATCGCATCCAGCACAGGCAGTGCAAGAGCCGTTCCAACGCCGCGCAGGAAAGACCGGCGGGCAAGCGATTTACTGGTATTGATCATCATGGTTGTGACGGAGACTTCCTCTTCTGAAAGGGTACGCTGTTTACGACCGCCAGCGCCAGCGCCGAGAAGCGCTGATCGCCGGTGGCGGTGTCGCGCCGGATCTGGCGGACGGTGGGTAGATCTTTAGAGTCGAGACCGCGACCGAGGGCATAGGTGAGGAGCTTCTCGGCAAGGCAGTCGACAAACTCTTCCTGACGCTCGATCAGGATGGCCTTCAGGCTTCCGGGCCCGTTGACCTGGGTGCCGTTGGGCATTGCGCCGGAGGAGTCGATGGGCGCTCCTCCCTCTTCCTTGCGGAAGCGACCGACGGCATCGTAGTTCTCAAGGGAGAACCCGAGCGGGTCGAGACGAGAGTGGCAACTGGCACAAGCGGCCTTGGAGCGATGCTTTTCAAGGGCGGCGCGAAGGTTGCTGGGCGAGGTGGAGGCCTTGTCCTCAAGGTCGGGGATATCGGCGGGGGGCGGAGGCGGCGGAGAGCCGAGGACGTTCTCGAGGATCCACTTGCCGCGGAGGACGGGCGAGGTGCGGGTGGGATAAGAGGAGACCATGAGGACGCCGGCTTGCGATAGGATGCCGCCGCGCTCCGGGTTATCGAGGGCGACCTTGCGGAAGTAGCTGCCGTTGACGCCTTTGACGCCGTAGTGGCGAGCGAGGCGGTCGTTCAAGAAAGTGTAGTCAGCGTTGATGAAGTCGAGGATGCTGCGGTCTTCGTTGATGATGTACTTGAAGAAGAGCTGGCTCTCTTTCTGGAACGCGGTGCGGAGAGGCTCGTCGAATTGGGGGTACTTGTCAGGGTCGGGGCGCCAGGAGGGGATGTTACGCACCTGGAGCCACTGCCCGGCAAAGTTGTCGACCAGCGCGGTTGCCTTGGAGTCGGCAAGCATGCGCTTGACTTGGGTAGCGAGGACGGGGCGGAGACGATTAGCGGAGGCCAGCGTCAGCAGCTCGTCGTCTGGGATGCTGCTCCAGAGAAAAAACGAAAGGCGCGAGGCGAGCTCTAGATCCGTGACGGCGTATGCTTCGCCGGGCTTCGCGTTCTTCGGGCTGTCCTCTACACGGAAGAGGAAGTTGGGCGAGACGAGGATGGCGCGGATGGCGGTCTCGATGCCTGAGTCGAAGCTGCCACCGTCTTTGCGGCCCATGGCAAAGATTTTCATCAGCGGCTCCAGCTCCAGAGGGCGAAGTGGGCGGCGATAGGCGCGGCGAGCCAGAGGGCCCAGGATCTTGCGGGCGCAGGGTTCTTCGGCTTGATTGGCGGTGGGGCGGCAGGTAAAGATAAGCTTGCGGCTGGGGTTGTCGGCGGCGACCTTGGCGTTGAAGGGCCCTCCAATTTGGAGGTATTCGACACTAACGCCGAAGGTGGGCGGGCCACCGGGGCCACGGCCGGCTCGGACGACGCCGTTCTCGGACTTGGGAGTCTCGGTGAGGAAGGCGGCGGCGATATCGTGGGTTCCCGCGCTGAGGGGGACGCGGATCTCGATGTTGCGGGTGACCTGACCCTCTTCTGCCGGGTTGATCTGGGCGTCGAGAAGCTGGACGCGAGCACCGTCGACCCGGATGTCAAGTTTGGCGTCGGGCTGGTTGGGATCGGGGTTACCGCGGACCCGGACGAGGACGGAGTACTCCGCGGCGAGAGGGAAGTAGCGATGGATGGCCATGCCGCCGCGAACACTGATGGGCAGGGCGTCAGTCGACAGGCTCTCGCGGCCGATGCCGGGCCGGTACTTCTCGATGGCGGGCGAGGCCTTGACCGTGCCGACGGCGAGGCGGGAGACGCGGCGGGCGCTGGACATGTACTTCTCCATCAACAGGGGCGAAACGGTGAGGACGTCGCCGATGTTGTCGAAGCCGTAGCCGGAGTCATCGCCGGGCAAGGCTGCGGAGTGGTCAAGGTCAAGGGCCAAGAGGTCGCGGATCGCGTTACTGTATTCGGCCCGATTGAGGCGGTGAATGGAAGGAGCGCCGGCGTTTGGCGTGGACTTTGCCAACTCGGCATCGAGGTAGTTGACCAGGGCCTTGGCGGTGGCGGAGTCGGGGCGGGGAGCGCCAGGCGGAGGCATCTCGGTACCGCGAACTTTGCGGAGGACCTTTTCCCAGGACTCGGCATCGGCGTGGACCTCGGCGGCTTTGACGCCTTGGAGCGACAGGCCGCCGGACTTTACGGTTTGGTTATGGCAGCCGAAGCAATAACGATTTACGGTCTTCTGGGCGGAGGCCGGGTCGAGGGCCTGAGCGAGAAGTGTGGCGGCAGCTATCGTCAAACTTAGCATTGGTTATATTATCAGGGATGTGAGCAGAAACATCCGCATCCTCTTATGTTTGGCGTCTTTGGCATTGATGTCGTTACAAGGCGCGACGATGGGTTTAATCGAAGCGGTGCAGGAGGGGAACCAAAAGCTGGTTTTGGCCTTGATCAAGGGCGGGGCGGATGTCAACGCGGCGCGCAAGGACGGGTCCACGGCGCTGGCTTGGGCGGTGAGCCGGGAGAACGTCGAGATCGTGACGGGGCTGATCGCGGCGGGGGCCAAGGTGAACGCGGCCGATGAGAACGGCGAGACGCCGCTGGGGATTGCCTGCGCCAACGGGAACGGTAAGATTGCCAAGCTGCTGGTGGACGCCAAGGCCAACCCGAATTCGATGAAGTGGAACGGCGAGACGCCGTTGATGGCGGCGGCCAGCAGGGGGGCTGAACTGGTAAAGCTGTTGTTGGCTGCGGGGGCAAACGCGACGGTGGCCGAGAATCGGACCGGACAGACGGCGCTGATGTGGGCGGCGGCGGAAGGTAGGACGGCGGCGGCCAAGCTGTTGCTGGAGGCGGGGGCGGATGTGAATGGGAAATCGAAAAAAGGGTATTCACCGCTGTTGTTTGCCGCCCAAAACGGGAACGCCGAGGCGGTGAAGTTGCTAATTGAGGCCAAAGCCGACCCGAAGTACCAAGCACCGGACGGGGCGGGGGCGTTCAACATCGCGCTGACGCGCGGGCATGAGGCGGTGGCAAAGATGATGCTGGAATACGGTGTCGATGTGAACGCCAAGGATGGCGGGGGAAGCACACCGCTGCATGAGGCGGCGCGGCTGGGGAAGGTGGAGTTGGCGGCGGAGTTGTTGAAGCGGGGCGCGGATATCAAAGCTCGGACGGCTGGCGGGCCGGGGGGCAATCCGTTCCGGGTTGGCGGGTTGACGCCCTTTTTGACCGCGGCGCAGACGGGCAATGTTGCCATGATGAAGTTGCTGGTGGCGGTCGGGGCGGACCTGAAGGAAAAGAGCGCCACGGGGCAGGGCGCGCTGGCGTTGGTGACGATCAGCAAGAAGCTGGAGGCGGTCAAGTATCTGGTCGAGAATGGCGCGGACGTGAACGAGGGGAAAAAGGGCGAGGCCGGGGCGCTGCATTCGGCGATCCGCTTTGGGGCCAATGACATCATTCAGTACCTGGTCGACCATGGGGCCGACCTAACCGCCAAGGACCGCTTTGGGCGGACCCCGCGGCAGGAAGCCGAGTTTGAAGCGCCGAAGCCGACGATCGAACTGATGAAGAAGATCGAGGCCGAGAAGCTGAACAAGTAGGGGCTCATCGGTAGAAGGGCTTCCAGGTGAGCCAGCGCGGGCCATAGTGCGGTTCAGGCTGG
>JANXUM010000142.1 GCA_025356215.1 Bryobacter sp.
AGTTTGGGGCCGATGCCGCTTATCGTTATCGGCTGTTTCTGCAAGCTGGCCTTCACGCCATCGGGAGCGATTCTGAAACGACCGGGTCCCAAGAGCGAACCGATTTGGGTGTCGGCGTCCGGGGCTACCACCTGCGCTTCAGCCGGGAGGAGGCGCGCTCGGCGTTGGGAATCGTCAAGGATCCGAGACACTTCATCGTGTATCGCCGTAGACAGTCTTTTGTTGAGGTGCTTCGAATTCTACATGACTCTCGGGATCTGGCGCGCCATTCTCGCTCGGGAAGAAGATGAAGACCGCTGAATGTCGAGTTAACGAGTCAGCTAATTAGCGCGCTGTCCAGGTCGGGCAACTGATGATCACGCGCCGATCATAACCCTGACGAGTAGCGAAGACCGCAAAATTGCCCGCGCGGCGTGCGGAGCGCTCTCAAACCTCCTGTCGGCGGGGTTGCGGGAAATGGCATTCCGATAGATTGAGCTTGGCCATCCTGGTCGTGATTTTGCCATTAGGATTCTGCGGAATAATTACATGACGGGTGACTACGCAGTTGCCACTCGGTGGTTTGAAGAGAAAGCAGACGCCGAGATACAGCAAGCGCATGGTTTGGAACTCGAGAAACTTGTGGGTGCGGAAGGAATGCGCCTTCGATGCGAACGACGAAATTCGTCAACTCGTGGGCGCTGAATAGAGCGCCCTCTCGATTGCCTATAATCTGGAGATGTCCCGATTGCTGTTGCCGCTGCTGCTCTGCGCTAGCCTCCCCGCCTTCGCCCAGAAGCCCGCTCCGTTTGAAGTACAAGAGGCTACGATCGCCGAAGTCCAGGACGCGTTTAAAGCCGGTCGCCTCAGTTGCCGCGCTCTCGTAGGTCAATATCTCAAACGCATCGCCGCTTACGACAAGAACGGCCCGTCCATCAACTCTTTGATCCTGCTGAACCCGGACGCCGAAAAGCAGGCCGAAGATCTCGACCGGCGCTTTGCACAAACCGGGCCGGTGGGTCCGCTGCATTGCGTGCCGATGATTGTCAAAGATAACTTCGAGACCAAGGGCCTCCAAACCACCAATGGCGCGCTAACCTTTGCCGGATACCTTCCCGACAAGGACGCGTTCCAGGTCAAACGAATCCTTGCCGCCGGCGCGATCGTGCTCGCAAAATCCAGCATGGCGGAGTGGGCGTTCAGCCCCTACGAGACCGTCAACTCGATGCTGCCCGGTTACTCAAAAAACCCCTACGCGCTGGACCGGGTGACGGCCGGATCCAGCGGTGGCACCGCAGCGGCCGTCGCCGCCAGCCTCGGGCTGATTGGCCTGGGGAGCGATACCGGCAATTCCATTCGCGGCCCTTCTTCGCATCAGGCGCTGGTTGGCATTCGATCTACGATGGGCTTAACCAGCCGCGCGGGCGTGTTCCCCCTCAGCCTGCTCGCCGACATTGCCGGACCGATGGGGCGAAGCGTTGAGGACGTGGCAAGAGTGTTCCAAACGATCGTCGGCGAGGATAGCGATGACCCGGTGACAGTCGCCGCTCGCAACCGGGCGATTCCGAATTACGCCGCTGCGCTGGACCGCAATGGATTGCGTGGGGCAACGATCGGCATCCTGCGGCAGGCCTATGAGCGCGAGAGCACCGACCCGGAAATCGTGCGCATCTTTATGACGGCGATCGAAGACCTGAAGCGCGCCGGGGCAACGGTTGTCGACGTCGCGAAGATCGAAGGCACCGAACCGGTGCGCGGTGGCCAGGGTGCCGGGCCTTGTATGGGATTTAAGTACGATCTCAACCGTTTTCTCGCGGCTCGCGCGGGCAAGCTTCCGGTGGCAAATCTCGCGGAGATCGTCAAGGGCGGCAAATTTCATCCCTCCGCGCAACGGCGCTTGGAGGTGGCCGAAAACGGGGCTGAAAATGGCCCGGAGAGTCCGGCCTGTCAGGCGAACTCGGCTTATCGCGAGCAAGTGCGCCAGGCCGTCTTGAAGACCATGGACAGCTTGAAGTTGGACGCGTTCATTTATCCAACTTGGAGTAATCCGCCGCGCCTGATTGGCGACCTGAATACCCCGCACGGCGATAACAGTCAATTCTTCTCGCCAACTACCGGATTTCCCGCGGTGACAGTGCCGATGGGATTTACGCGCGGTGGCACCTTGCCCGCGGGCATGACCATTTACGGGCGGCCTTGGACGGAAGCAACTCTACTCAACTTCGCCTACGCCTACGAGCAGGCAACCCATCACCGCCACGCCCCGGCCAGCACCCCGCCGCTTCGATAAGATGAGGGCACACATGCATGCCCTGCTGCTACTAACTACGCTGGCGTCGGCCGCCATTGCGGCGGACACCCGCAGCAATTACAACATCCCGCTGTGGGAAGACGGAAAGGTGCCCCTGGCCGCCGGCGACGGGCCCTTGGACAAACCCTTCTTGACCGTTTTCGAGCCGCCACCGGGCAAGGCGAACGGTGCCTCAGTCGTGATCGCCCCAGGCGGATCGAACATCATGCTCATGTACGGAGCCGAAGGCATGGAAGTGGCCGAACGCTATAACGAATGGGGCGTAACCGCTTTTGTGCTCAGTTACCGCCTGTCTCCGCGATACGACGAGAAGGCGCGCATGCTGGACGGCAAGCGGGCCATACAACTTGTCAGGTCGCGGGCCGCCGCGATGAAACTTGACCCGGCGCGCGTCGGTCTCATTGGATTCTCAGCCGGTTCGGAACTCGCACGCTTCACGGTCGCAACGTCCGCCCCTGCAGACCCGCAGGCCGCAGACCCGGTGGCGCGCTTCAGTTCGCGCCCAGCCTATGTCGGCTTGATCTACAGCATCGGCAGGCCGTCGCCTGGAGAATCGCTGAAGGACTTTCCGCCAGTCTTCCTTTGCGCCGCGCAATTCGACCGAGGCGCGTCGATGGGATCGGCCCAGTTCTTCATGGACGTCACTAAGGCCGGGGCGATTGCCGAATTGCACCTCTACCAGAAAGGGCGGCATGGCTTTGGCGCCGCGTTTGGGACGGTCGAGCATGGCGAATGGATGGCGGCGCTCAGGCATTTCATCGATGTGGGCGGGTTCTTAAAGTAATGAAAGCGATATTCGCGTTTCTAATTGCGACCTGTGCCCTGGCGGCTACCAAGCCCGGCGAAGTGGTCAACGATGGCCATGGCGACTATGTCTACGTTCCTGCCGGTGCGTTTAAGATGGGAGATAACTTCGGCGATGGCGAAACCCGGGAGCGTCCCGTGCACACAGTTACGCTGGACTCCTATTTCATCGGTAAGTTTGAAGTTACAAATGGAGAATGGCGTAAGTTCCGCGACGACCCCGGTTATGACGACCCAAAGTATTGGCCCGGTCAGCGACCAGTGCCCAAGGACCAAGTTCCGTATTGGACGAGTGTCCCCAATCATGGCGGCGGCATTCCTGATAGCGACAACTACCCGGTGCTGGGAGTGAACTGGGATTCGGCTGTTGCCTATTGCAACTGGATCAGCGCCAAGACCGGGAAGAAATACAGGCTACCGACGGAAGCAGAGTGGGAGAAGGCCGCGCGCGGCACCGATCAGCGGAAGTACCCGTGGGGGAACACGATCGATCACAGTTATGCCACTTATGTAATGGACGCCAATTTTATAACTGCGACAGCGGCGGGCGTCAACGCCAAGGGTGCCTCGCCGTACGGGGCTCAGGACATGGCCGGAAATGTTATGGAGTGGTGCTCGGATTGGTACAACCGGGACTACTATTCGAACTCGCCGTCCAAGAACCCGCAGGGGCCCGCCACCGGAGCCTACAAGGTCGTTCGCGGCGGTACCTTCTTTGAAGAGGCCATCGAGTTGCGCAGCTACCGCCGGACCGCTGGCTGGCCGAGCTTTCAATCGCACCGCATGACCGGATTCCGCGCAGTTCGCGAGCCCTAGGCGCAAGAAGCGGATAGCTGCGGCGGCAGCCCATCCCATAACTTGTCTACATATGGCCTTCCAACTTACAGCCCTGCCTCGTGCCGATCTTGCGCCTTTGTTCGGCCTTGACGATATCCAGCTTGCGGGGATGAACGCGCGGCGGATCATCGCCACCGGGAAGCCGGGGTTCCCCTGCTGGATCAGCCTCGAAGACGCTAACGGGATAGAATCGAGAGATCGCCATGAAGCTTCTATCGATCGTTATCGCCGCCAGCCTCTGCCTCTTCGCCCAGGACGGAATGCCCAAGGACGGCAAGAAATATCACGTCATCTTTGAGATGACCGCCGGAGAGCAACCGCGCCTCGAGGGCGTGATCCGTAACATCGACAACATTAAGATCGCGCTGGGCCCAGAGAACGTTGTCGTCGACATCGTACTGCACGGCGGAGCGATTCTGTCTTACGTCAAGGACAAAACGACGCTTGCTTCCGAATGGGAACGGCTAGCCCAAAGTGGCGTGGAGTTGTTGGCTTGCGGCAACTCGATGAAGATGCGCGGTATCGCTAAGGAATCGTTACTGCCCAACATCCGCGTTGTCGATTCCGCCGTGGCCGAACTGGTGCGTAAGCAACAGGCGGGCTGGCAGTATCTGCGCAACGGCAACTAGGGCTGCTGGAGCGAGAAAGCGTTCGACGCGGCCACGCGGTCGGCCCAACTGCGAAGGTTGCTGCCGTTGGGATAGGCCGTTGTGGTGGGGCCTTCAAATCGAAAACTGGTTCCGCCGCCAACCGATTGGCTGCGGATGCCAGCCGTCACCGGAACGCCCCAGACATCGGCTAGATCGCGCAGCAATCTACGCCCATCTTGGCCCTCTCCCACACGGCAACCATGCAGCTCAGCGCTGCCGTAAGCATGGAACGCGCCCGCAATCTGGGCAAGTTCATGGTGCATGTTTCGGATTGATCGCGAGGTCAGAGCCGCCCCATGCAAGTCGGATCCACCGCCCGGAACGCCGTGTCCGGCAGAGATGATTTGTACGCCTCGATTTCCATGGCCAAAGATTCGCAACAGACCCAGCTTGGTGGTTCGCGTCGCGGACAGGACTCTGTTGGATAACATTCCCAAGCCGTTTGAAGTGCCTCCGCCCACGCTCCCAATCGGCGCTTGGGCGCGCTGAAGATCGCCGGCCGCGATCACGCCAAACTGATGGTGTTGCGCAAGCGATTGCTGGAAGGCTGGCAGGCCTCCTTGGGAGAATGCCTCAAACATGTCGTAGACGTCGGTGTGATCGAAGGTGCCGAAGGGCATCGACGTCATCATCGCCCGCCATTCCGGCCCGGCAATCACACCATTCACAGTTACTGGAATCGAAGCTTGCAGGCCCCGCACAGCCGCCGCCACAAGCGGTCCAAAGATGCCGTCGATGTTAAGCCGCGCTTGCGGCGGGCGGGTGCTCAACGCAAGTTGCGCCAGCACAACCTTCGGCCCGGAATCTCTCTCTCGAATGTTTACCATACTGACTCCAGATTACGGACGTGCCGACGCCACCGGAATCACCGCGCCCGCGCTAATGAAATCCGGGCCAGACAGGATAATGGCGGCATTGCCGGTGGCCACCCCCGCCGGGACAATGACGTTGATCTGATTCAGGCCAACCAACTGCGGTGCCAGTCCGACAAAAGTGGTGGTGGCTTTGATCCCGCCGATGGAAACGCCGATCGTGTGTGTCGCGGTGCTCAACGGGCTGATCGGGCCGGGCTCGCCGTCGGCCACAGCGGGAACCATGGTCCCAAGCCCGGTAACATACAGCGAAATCGCTTCGCCAACGAGCGCGGGCTTGTCCGCAGTGATCAGCGTATAGTCACCGTGCAGCGCCGCCGCCGAGCCAATGCCACCGGGCGGCTGAGTAAAGATGCCCGGCGCGGTCTGATTTACATACGAGGTTACTTTGTTTGAGGGGACACCGTCTTTAACGACCTGAATCGAAGCAATCCCTTCGACAGTGCCCAAAGGAATGACGGCAGAGATCTGGCTTGGACTGACGGCGTAAATGGGGGCCGGGCGGTCATTCACCAACACCTTGACCCCGCCAAGATCGAACGGAAATCGGGAATCGGCAACCGGAGCCGCCGCCAGGCCGGAGCCGTAAATCGAGATCAGCTCGCCCGGTGCCACCCCTGCCGTGAACAGCGCCGAACTTGCCGCGTTCAGAACGCCCGTTGGATCGATAAATACCCCTGTCGGCGTGAAGCTTGGCGCGAGCACGGCGACATTCACTCCTAGAGCGACACCGCGACCCAAGCCGATGCGAACCGTACCGCCGGGGCTGAACACATAGTGGTTTGTCGCGTCGTCATAAGTGTTGTCCGGCTTCAGTGTGTAAGTGTCCGAGTAAGTGTATTCAAATGCGGAATCACTGAATCCGGACAGCAGTCTTTGGTGACCGAGGATGACACCCGACCCAGCCTTGAGCGATCCGTAGTCGGTAAACATTTCAACCACGCCTGCGGCCAAGCTCGTGTTGTCCTGGCTGACACCCGCTTGATAGTAAAGTCCGCTGAAGTTTGGCGCGGTGCTGCCGGAACGCACGCCAATCACCATGTCCCAAGACGTCGGTGACCCGCCGAATACAAAATCGCCGTCCTTAGAGAAATAGAGATACTTGGTGCCGGCGATCAGGCCCGTCGCCGTCAAGGAGCCACCGAGGGAAAGATTGGCCCCGCCGTTGCTGAAGAAATACTTCGCGCTGGCAATGTTTTGGGTGATGACACGAGAGCCCGAACTGGCGATGAGGCCGGTGGCCGTAACTGCGCCGAGGTTGCCGTTGCCATCTGGATTGAGCTGGAACTGGCTGTCGCGCACGTCAAGAACGGAGCCGGTGGGAAAGTCCATCGACATCATCGTGTAGGCACCACGGAAGAAGCTATTGGTGGGAGCGGGCGAAGCGACTTCGGCGGCGATGAAAAGGTCGTTGTAGCTGGCTTCGGTACTGCTACCGGTGAAGATCCCGCGGGAGACAAGACCATAGACTGAGCCGCCGCCGTTGATAAGTGGGCTCAGGTAGCCAAAGCCACTGGCGGAAATGGCGTAAGTCCCCGCGCCCGTTATGTTTTGAACAGTCGAAGCGCCGCTATCGTTGACCTGCGCGTTTACCAGCGTGTACTTTCCGTTCCCGTCAAAGCTGATGTTGCCGTAAATCGCGATGGCCCGGCTGAGGCCGCCTGAGTTGTCGCCGACCAGCCAGATCACCTGACGGAAATAGTAAGTGCCTTGAAGCAGGTTGTTGCCAGAGTTGTCCCAGGTCTGTGCGGCGAGACTCGCCAAAGTCAAAAACGTCAGCGCGAAAAGCTTGAGGAGACTCACGCCTTGAGCTTAGCGCTTTAGCACCTCGACCGCCCTGAGGAGAACTTCATCTTTGCCTTCCGCGATATTTTGCCGCGTGCGGGTGACGAGTACCGTGGGCAGTATGCCAACGCCATGTTGTTGCGAGTCGTCGTGCTTGAAAACCTTCATTCCGGTGCGCGCAATAGTCGCGCCATCTGGAAGACCGGCAATGACGGCCAGCTTGAAGTGCTCGACGATGCCCATGACGGTCTCGGCATAGCTGATCGCGCGATCGTCGGTTAGGAACGCGGCTGGAGCGTTGAGGCGGGGGGCGATGGGCTCCAACGATGTCGAAACCAGCCCCTTGGCGTTTTCCGGCTTGGGCAGAATTTCCGTCCACGCAGGTTTGGTGACGCGTTCCGGATCAATATAAAAATGCCGGGTTCGATCTCGGCGGGCATCGCGGGGTATGTCTCGGATGGGGACGCTTGCCATCCTGGTTTGGCGGGCGAGCAAGGGTGGCAAAGACCTTTGTGCCTGGCGCGGTGAGAGGCTCAACTTCGAGCGTCATGGACGGAGAAGCGGCGCGGGATTGACTCAGTTCGCCGTGAGGCTGCCAGCGGGCGAACTTAGGAGTGGCGGCGGATATGTGCGCAGCGGCGGCGCCGCCAGTCGCTGCGGATCGAAGAGTCTTGAGCAGTTCAGCGGGCCAGTCGGCCTTGACGACTTCGAAGTACGGGTAGAAATGTTGGAAGACATTCCAGACGACGACAACGTCGGCCAATGGAACGGTGCGGTTCGTCGACAACTGCACGGTTGGCTGAGGCGCGGGTAATTTCGGCATGGGAGGCAGCGTATCGTCGGGGCCCGTGGGATGCGTGAGTTGCACTGAAACCAAGAGACCTGAAACCAGTTCGCTTAAGTACGCTTGGCGCGGCGGCACAGGCGAAATAACCCATGAGCCGGGCGGTCAAGTCCGCGTCGTCCACCGCGCCTTCAATCGCACGCACGGCGTCGATGGCGAAGCGCCGGCAATCGACAGCAACGGCCTTGTCGCTGGGATGGAAGAAACGGACCTAGCCGTAAAGCCTAGTGAACGCTGTGAAATTCCAGAGGCCGTGAGCGGGAGTGCGCCCTCTCCACACAACTGGCGCCAGCGGCGCAGCCAGTACCGGTCACTTCGACTAGAGTGCTTCAAATGATATCGCTAACGGACGGCGATTGTAACGCCGTCCTGAGTCCGCACGCCGCCCACGGTAATGACAACCGGATAAATACCCGCACTCAGTGCCTTCGGCACAGTTAGATTGACCTGCAAGACGCCGTTTACCAAACCCGGTGCGGGCCCAGCATACGCAATGTCGGCATTCATTCCCCCAATAGTGGCAGTGATCGCCGCGGACTGCTGGCCAATACCCTGCGCGATGCCGCCGGTCTTCGCCCCGCCCACAACGCTGCCCGCGCCCGTGGCCAGAACGATCACAACTGAGCCGACGGGCGCTGGATCGGCGGTGGTGATGACGGTATAGCCGGGAGTCAGAATCAGACCCGGCCCGGAACCTGTCGCGTCGGCGGCAAAAATCGCTGGCGCGGTCGCCACCACATTCACCTGCACCGGGGCCGACCGTACGCCATTAAACTCATACTCCACCGAAGTCTGCTGCCGGCCCGCCACTTCATACGGCACAACCGCGCTAACTTGCCCTGTAAGTGAGTAAATGAGCGGTGCTGCCACGCCGTCAAACAGCACGCGCGTGCTCGCCAAATTGGAGGAGACCAGACCGTTCGAGTCCAGTGCGGCACCCACAATCGTCGCCGGGCCATAAGTCGCTCCAAAGATCGTGATCAGTTCGCCTGGGGCAACCGCCCCGCCTCTGTAACTGGCGGCATTCACGATGCCGTTAGAGCTCAACGTCGGCGCGACGCTTTGGAACGTGTTGATCATCGCGGCGACTGCGGGCTTGGGCTGATATAAGACATCAAACGGCAGCGCCGCGCCAAAGCCCGTGAAGAAACCGGGAATCCATGAGTACTTGTCAGTAAAACCCCAGGTCTGCAGCGCCGTACAGGCTGGAGTTTGCAGGCAGATCGTGAGAATCCGTGAGTAAGTCGCCGCCTGCGCGGCTAAGTTGGCTTCGCTCGCAACGCCATTCGTAACCGGTAGCCGGACGTCCATCTCGGTTATGTGGATCTGAAGCCCAAGCGCGGCGATTGCCTGAAAGTTCTGTCGCAGACCGGCGCTATCGGGATAGCCGCTGCTGGTGACATGCATCTGAAAACCAACTCCATGAATCGGCACGCCACGAGCCACAAAATCGCGAACCATGTTCAACACCGCCGAAAACTTCCCGCCTGGCCCCTCAATGCTGTAGTCGTTGTAAAAGAGCAGAGCGTCCGGGTCCGCCTCATGCGCCCACCGGAACGCTTGCTCGATGTAAGCCGTCCCAGCAAGACCGATGCCGGGCTGATTGTTCCAGATAGAATCGCGCAACAAAGTTCCATTGGCGGTGGCCGTATCGCTGACCGCCTCGTTCACCACATCCCACGCGAAAATCTGCCCTTTGTATCGGCCAACCACTGTGTCGATATGCTGCTTGAGTGTAGCGGCCATGGCTTGCGGCGTGGCCGTTTTTGCTTGGTCACTAAGCCAGGTCGGGTTACTCGAATGCCAGAGCAAGGTATGCCCCCTCAACTTCATCTTTTGCTCGCGGGCAAAGGCGGCTAAGCGGTCGGCACCGGTAAAGTTGTAGCGGGTGGGATCGGGGTGGATCGGGCTCCACTTCATCGCGTTCTCGCCTTCAAGCAGATTGAAGTGCGTGGAGAGCGTTGTCGCGTAGGGGACTTCGGCCAATAGATTTGCGCCGCCAAACTCGCCCGCTTGTGCGGCTGAGCCAAGCAGCAGCCGGCGCTGATCCGCTACTTGGCGCAAAGTGGTTTGAGCGGGGAGAACGAATGGTGCCGCGATCAGCGGCAATAACAGGAGAAGGCGCTTCGCTCGCATAGGGTAGTTCAAGGATATGACGGAATGGCCGCCGTGGCACGCTAATGCTTGGGCTGCGCAGTCGGATCTTCACTGATCTCGATTGCATTCAGCAGCGCGTAATTCACGCGAGGCTCAAAGTCGAAGACAAGCTTCGAATCAAGATTGGGCTCCAGCCCGTGAAAGGTTTCAACCACAACTCCGTCTTTCGGATTGCGCTTCAGAATGTCGAAGTTACTCAACAGCGGACGGAAGTTACAGTAAACGTCGAAAACCCTGCTCCCGGCACCACCCGCCAAGCCGGGCCGGTTCTGACCCCACCAATACTCGACAAAGAACAATTTGGCTTGATACTTTCCCGGTGTAACTGGAATCGCGTAAGAAAACTTACCGTAGCGCTCACCCCGGAAAAGATCGGGGTCTTTTACAAGCGGCGCACCTGTCGGCCGGGTAATCTGGGTTCCTCCGCGGAAGAAGCGTTCGGGTTCCCATAAGTCGCTTTGCGGGTCGCGATAGACATGGGGACGGCAAACCATTCGGATCGGGCGAAGTTTCCCTTCGATGCCCGGCCGCACCGCGATCGCGTTGACAAACGCCTTGCCTGCCGCGCTTGACTCGAAACGCAACCGCAGCTTACCGTCTTTGTCCGGTCGCACGTCCTTGAACACACGCGCCGTGG
>JANXUM010000152.1 GCA_025356215.1 Bryobacter sp.
CGTGCCGGAATTGCATGCGGGGAATCTGGAGACGCTGGCGCAGATTGGGGCGTTGAATTTTGATGGTCATCGAAGAGGGGCACTGTGGGAAGTGGCGCGGCGGAGGCGGCCCGGAGGGGATTTATTTGCGGAAGTGGAGGAAGTGGGGGTTGCCTGTCCATTGCCGACGATGACCCCCATGGAACGCTTACGGAGCGATTTTCTGGGGACGGGGCTAACGGTGGGGCGGCACCCGATGGCGCATGAGCGGGAGCGGCTGCGGCGGATGAACGTGGTGCCGGCGGGGGAGCTTGCCGGGAGGAGGGACAACAGCCCGGTGCGGGTGGCGGGGTGTGTGATTACGAGGCAAAGACCCGAGACGGCGAAGGGCTTTGCGTTTTTGAGCTTGGAGGATGAAACGGGGGTGTCGAACGTGATTGTGGCGCCGGGGTTATTTGAGAAGCGGAAGCAGGAGGTGCTGGGGTACCCGTATCTGATGATCTCGGGGGTTTTGCAGAATCAGGAGGGGGCGATTTCAGTGAAGGCGCAAGGGGTGACGCCGCTGCATCTGGAGGCGCCGGGGGGGAGGTCGCATGATTTTCATTAGGGGGCGGGTGGCCGCCAAGGGCAAGGTGCTGCCTTTCAACGATTTGATGATCGCGGCGGCCATCGAACACACTATGCAGCTTCGAGTTTGTGAACGATCCTGGCGATATCATCGCCAATCGCGCGGGTAGCGACGCGGAGCTCGTACTCGGACTGGAGGTTGAGCCAAGTTTCCGGGGAGACATCAAAATATGTGCCCAGTCGGAGGGCAGTGTCGGCGGTGATGGAGCGGTTGCCGTGGACAATGGCGTGGATGCGATTTGGCGGGACGTGCAGATCCCTTGCGAGCCTGTTGATGCTGATTGCGTGCGGTTTCATAACGTCCTCGACGAGGATCTCGTTTGGATGAATGGGGTCAAGTAATTCCGTTTTCACCTTCATAAGAGCCTCAAGTGTTTTCGCCGCGTGGAGGTGAAGCAGTTTTCGAATTGCGACACGCTCAAAGATCTGGAAGCGGGGCACAGGTTTGTCTTCAAATAAAGAACTGGTTTCGCAACAGCGGAAGGATCGAGTTAGGCTTTCTGCTATTACGCATGTGGTATTCCGTCAAGCGGAATCAAAAGCCGCCGTCAAGACTCAGAGCAGGTGCGGCAGGGGAGGGTGCGCGGCATGCAGGGGCCAGCGTTCTGATTGCGGAAGAGCGTGTTTTTGCTCATCAGCAATCGAACAGCGCGAGCCAACTTAGGGCTGCACTTCCAAGTGGTTGATGACTTTTGTCACGCCATCGACGGATTTGGCGACGGTTTCCGCTTTGGCTTTGTCGGCTGAGGATGGGACGTGTCCGGTGAGCGTGACCGTGGTGCCGGTTGAATTGACGTTGATGGATGTGAGCGTCGAGAGCCTGACATCGGCTGCGAGTTTCGTCTTTACCGACGCAGTGGTGCCGGCGTTATCCACTTCGCGTTCGGCTTGGCGAGTTACGTCTTTCAGGTCCTTTTTTGTCTCGGCCTGTTGGCGGTCGGAACAGCCCGTCGAGAGCGCCGCCGCGACGGCAAGGATCGCAATTTCGAGTTTCATCTGGAATCTCCTTAAGTTTTCACTGGTAGGACATTCTGTAAGTGGATCCGTTACGCGGGTGCGCGGAGTTACTTGCGAACCGAGTAGCTGTCGCCGGTGTACATGCATGTGGGCTTACCGTTGACTTCGAGGAAGCGGACGGTCTCGCCTACGGCTGAGCCGCCTGAGGGGACGTCCAAGCGAAAGAGACCGTTGCCCAGAGGGACCAGCAGGCGGTCGGTTGGGATGGTGTCGGCGCTGGGATCGATCAGGATGAGTTGCTGATTGAGTTCGACGACTTGCACGAGAGCGAAGTCCGACTCGTATTGGCCGGCGAAGCGGCTCCAGGTTGGGTCCCAGGAGATCTTCTTTGCGGGTTGGGCGGTGGCTTTGGCGACAGCTTCCCCGATGGTGTCCATGGCGCGTGCGTTGATGGTGGAGGGGGTGGATTCGTGGCTGTTGGTGAGGACGATGACGCCGATTTTGGGGTCGAGTTGCAGGAGGGTTTGGGTGAGGTAACCGGGGTAGCCACCGCCGTGACCGATGTAGGTTTTGTTGTTGCGGCGAGACACGGAGAAGCCGATGGCGTTGCCGGAGAGCCAGTCGTTCTCAAGGCGGCGGACCCGGTGCATCTCTCGCAGGGAGCCCGCATTCAGGATGGTTTTGCCGGTGCCAAATTGTGACGACACGAAGCGGGCCATGTCTTCGATGTTGGAGGTGAGGCCAGTGGCCGCGCCCATGGCTTTGGCGTCGACGAAGGGAAAGGGCTTACGAGTGCCATCGGCCTGTTTGCGGCTGTAGCCGGTGGCGAGAAGGGGGTCTGGCTTGTCGAAGCTGGAGCTGCTCATGCCCAGGGGACTGAAGATCTTGTTTTGGATGTAGTCGGCGTAGCGTTCGCCGGAGACGGATTCGACAATCATCCCGGCGAGGGTGAGGGCGAGGTTGGAATACTTCCAGCGAGTCTCTGGCGAGTAGGGGGCGGTGGCGGTGGCGAGGTATTGTTTGACTTCGTTGGCGTCGGGGAACTTGAGGTCGGACCAGTGGGGGCCAGCTTCGCGGGGGAGGCCGGAGGCGTGGGTGAGGAGTTCTTCGATGGTGATGGTCGGGTCGCCGGGTTGGGCGGGCTTGATCGAGAACCAGGGGAGGTATTTGGTGATGGGATCGTCGAGGCGGAGCTTGCCTTGCTCGCGGAGTTGCATGATGGCGGTGGCGGTAAAAAGCTTGGAATGGGAGGCCATGCGGAAGCGAGTGGCGGCGGTGACGGGCGTCTTGGCGGCGAGGTTGGCGAAGCCGTAGCCCTTGCTCCAGACGAGTTGCTGATCGTAGATGATGCCGACGGCGACGCCGGGGAGTTGCTTGTCGATCATTTGCTGGCTCATCCAGGCGTCGAAGAGGCGAATGGCGGCGGCGACATCGGGGTTGTCGGTGACGGCGGCGGGGAGGAGGAGCGGAAGGGCGAGGAGGGCCAGAAGACGGAGGGTCATAGTTCTGGATGATAGCTTACGGGTGGCGCGTAGTAAAATCTGCCACATGCGAATGATCGGAATGTGGCTAGTTGTCTCGGTGATGGGGTTTGGGCAGCAGGCGGAGGTGGATAAGATCTTTTCCGCTTTCAACACGCACACGCCCGGCTGTGCGGTGGGCGTCGCGCAGGCGGGGAAGGTTGTTTTGACGGCCGGCTACGGGATGGCCGATCTGGAGCGGGCGGTGGCGATCGGGCCGGGGACTGTGTTTGAGAGTGGGTCTGTGGCAAAGCAGTTTACAGCCGCGGCTTTGATCTTATTAGCGCAGCAGGGGAAGATTTCGCTTGATGACAAGATGAGCAAATACTTGCCGGAGTTGACCGGGGCACCGGCGGGGATTACGATCCGGCAAGTGCTGAGCCATGTGAGCGGGATTCGCGAGTGGCGGCCGGTGGCCACCTTTGGCGGGCGCAAGGAGGGGACCTACGTCTACACCAATGAGGACTTGCTCGAGATGGCTTCACGGCAGAAGGCTTTGAACTTTGACGCGGGAACGGCCTATAGTTACTCGAACACCGGTTACAACATCTCGACGATTTTGATTGAGCGTGCGTTGGGGGGCGGGAAGACGTTTCAGGCTTTCACGGATGAGGCAATCTTTGCGCCGCTTGCGATGACGCACACGCGGTGGCGAGACGACCCTCGGACGGTGGTGCGCGGCAGGGCCCTGGCCTATGGTCAAGGGAAGGATGGGGTGCTGGAGCAGATGACTCCGATCGAAAAGATCATCGGGGCGGGCGGGCTGCTGACGACGGTGGCCGACTTGTTGAAGTGGAATGAGAATTTTGTGCATGCGCGGGTGGGCGGAGCGGAGTTTGTGAAGGCGCAGCAGACACGGGCGGTGCTGGTGGGCGGCAAAACGATTTCTTATGCGGCCGGGCTGCATGTCGGAAAGGTGGAGGGGTTGGATGAAGTGTCGCATTCCGGCGCGACGGGTGGGTATCGAACCTGGCTGGGACGCTATCCGGAGAAGGGTGTGTCGGTGGCAGTGCTGTGCAATTCCGCGCAAGCCAACCCGACTGTTTTGGGGCGGGCGACGGCGAGGATTTGGACGGGAGGGGCGGTGCCGAGTGTGATTATGAGTGGCGGGGAGAGCCTTGCGGTTGAGG
>JANXUM010000206.1 GCA_025356215.1 Bryobacter sp.
CCAGCCTCTGCCGTCAGCACCATCGGCGAATCGAGCTCGGTGACGCCCGGTTTGAGCACAATCTCTTTGGCCCCCAGCGTCCCCGCCAGCGCCAGCACCGCTATCCTGAAAAGTATGTCCATTCGCATTGATAATGTGACGCCGGGAATCCTCACTCAGTTTAGCGCCAGCGCCCCCGCGGGCGGCATCATCGGGCTGATTGGGCACGACGATTCTGGTGTGTCCGCGTTTCTGGCCGCACCTCCGCCAGGGAGCGTCGTGTGCTTTAACTTGGCGGCGCTCGATCTGCCATCGCGATTGGACTGGCTGATCGCGGCGAGCCAGCCGCGCGAGGGTGCGCCGACTTGCTTTGTCGCTTCGTCCGATCCAGAAATGCTGCGCAACGTCACCGATGAAATCTGGTGGGTAGACGCGGGCCAAGTCATCCAGCGTGGGGACCCGGGCGAATTGATTGCCGCGTACACCGCCGCCGCAATCGCGCTTGTACGATCGCGAAAGCCGCTGTCGACGCTTCATCCGAGCTTGCGCCGAGGCGACGGGCGCGCCGAGATTCTGGCCGTTGAGGCTCTCGATGGCGATGGACAGCCAGCCGCCCTGCTGCGATCCGGTGCCCCCGCGGCCCTGCGCGTGGCGGTGCGCTACCACGCCCCCGTGGCGGACCCCGTGATCGGCATCATGATTCGCACGCGCATCGGAATGGAAGTCTACGGCACCAACACCGACCTTGAAAAGTTGCCTCTGGGGCCTGTGACGGCGGGCGAGACGCGCACCGTCACCTTCCGCTTCGTTTGCGCGCTTTGCCCGCAGAGCTACACCGTGACCGCCGCCTCCCACGACCCGAACGGCACTTGGCACGAGTGGATGGAAGACGCGATCAGCTTCGCCGTCGCCGACACGCGCTACACCGCCGGCGTGGCGAACCTGCGCGCGCAGGCGGAACTTTCATAGTCTGAAGATCGTATTCAATTGCGAGAGGCAAGATCATGTTTTGTACACAGTGCGGTCAGTCGATGGATGATACGGCGAACTTCTGCCCCAATTGCGGAGCCACGGCCAAGGCGACCAGCGGCGCGGCACGCCCAAATGCCACCCCGCGCGCCGAACGCAAGTTGCTGCGGCCCCGTGAAGACAAGTGGATCGCCGGGGTGTGCATGGCCTTCGCCAATTACTTCGAGCTCGACATCACGCTCGTTCGCCTGCTTTGGATCATCACAATCATCTTTGCCGGTACCGGCGTGCTGGCCTACATCATCTGCTGGGCCATCATCCCGCGCGAGCCGATCGGCGCGTTCCACTCGCGAACTGTTTAACTAGAGGGATGAAAGCGTCCAATCCGATTTACGCCGCCGAGACCGGGCGGCAGATCGAGCGCTTACATCGCTTCGGCTGGTATCACTCGATCGAGCTACCCGACGGCACCGTCACAAAGGGCCACCAAAGCGTCGAACTGCTCAAGTACCGCTTGGCTCAGTTCGATCTGCCGGAGCGAATGGATCGCCTTCGCGTGCTCGATATCGGCGCCTGGGATGGCTGGTTTACGTTTGAGATGGAGCGCCGCGGGGCGGAAGTAACCGCGATTGACTTGGTTGAGAATCCGCGATTCCTAGAGGCGCGGGCGGCATTGGGATCAAGAGCCGACTATCGCGTGATGAGTGTCTACCAACTAGACCCGAACGACATCGGCCGATTCGACATCGTTCTTTTCTTCGGCGTTCTGTATCACCTGAAGCATCCTCTGCTTGGACTGGAAAGGGTCTGTTCGGTAGCCAAAGGGATCGTCTGCGTGGAATCCTTTGTTTCCGACGACGGCAGCCTTGCTCGTCCACCCAGCGCCGAGTTCTACGAGGGCACCGAACTTTGTGGCCAGTTCGACAACTGGTGTGGACCCAGTACAACTTGCCTGCTTGCCTGGTGCCGCACGGCCGGCCTCGTCGATGTGCGGCTGCACAGTGTGATCGATCAACGCGCGCACGTCCAAGGAGACCTGCAATGGCGGACGGCAGCGGGCAACCGTCCAGCGCCATTCATTACGCACGTCGAAAACGCGACGTCGCGCGACCTCCACTTCCGCGCCGTTGACGATCCTTATGTGGCCTTGTGGTTCAAGAGCACCGAGCCAATTACTCCCGACATAATCTACGCTGAGTTTGGCACTTACGCAGCGCGCGCGGTGCGTTTGGACAGAGCCGGTGAAGACGGTTGGCACGCGGTCTTCAAGATGCCAATTGGGCTTGCCAAGGGGTGGATCCCGATCACGCTGCGATTGCCGGGGAGCGCGGTCAGCGCGGCCGTGGTGATCGGTCTTGACGTTACGGAAACCGACTTGGCGGAACGTTCCGCTGGGATCCCCGGGGGCCTGCTGATTGAAGGTGTGACGGACGGATATTCTTGGCAACCCAACGCCGTGGACCTCCACGATCGCGCCGCAATCTCGCTTTGGGTGCGGGGCCTGGCGGCAAACGCGAACCCTGCTGAGGTCCGTGTCAGAATCAACGGCGCGGACTTGGCGGCGTCCCACATCTCGGCTTCGGTTGACGGAGTCGCGCAAGTTAACGTTCTATTACCGTCCGGGCTCGCCGATGGAGGTCTGACGGTCAACATCGTTAACGGGGGCGCTGTGTCTCCCCCCGCACACGCGGTCGCTAAGCGCCCGCCAGCGTATTGAGAGTAGAGAAGCGCTGCGCCTCGTAGGACTGGATCTCCCCGTCGTACTTGAGGATGAATCCAAGCTCGTCCACGCCATCCAGCATGCACTGCTTTGAGAAGGCGTCGACAGGAAATTCCGCCGTCGTACCG
>JANXUM010000176.1 GCA_025356215.1 Bryobacter sp.
GCCAAGCTTCGCATCCGCTACGCTGAGTCGCTTTACCCCGATGGAAACTTAAACGTCGAGAACCTCCGCTACGCCCGCGCAACCGACACTTACGTCTTCGCGGGCGGCCCAGAGCCAGAGACCTGGCAACCCCGCTTTACCTATCACGGCTTCCGCTACGCCGAAGTCTCGATCCCCGCCGCGCCCCACGTCCTAACTCCCCCCACCCTATCCTCTGTCCAAGCCGTCCTCGTTCATTCCAACTTAGCGCCCGCCGCCAGCTTCAGTTCCTCCAACGCCCACTTCAACCAGATCCACACCGCCGCACTCTGGACCCTCCGTTCAAACCTGATGTCGATCCCCACCGACGGAGCGCAGCGCGACGAACGCATGGGCTGGCTGGCCGACGCTCACCTCGCCAGCGCCGCCTCCATGCTCCACTTTGAAGCTGTCCCTCTCTACGAAAACTTCCTCCGCCTGATCGCCGACGAGATCGGCCCCAACGGCCAAGTACCCGACGTCGCACCGCACCGCACCTTCGGCCAGAAGTCCGGCGACCCCGCCTGGGCCGCCGCCTATCCCGTCATCGCTTGGTCTCTCTACACCCGCCACGCCGATCGTCGCGCACTCGATGAACACTATGCCAACATCAAGCGCTGGGTGGACTATCTCGGCACGCGCGCCAAGGGCGACCTGCTCGCCGATTCACTCTACGGCGACTGGATGGCCCTTGAAGCAACACCCGGCGAACTCGTCTCCACCTGCTATTACTACCTCGCCTCAAGCATCGTCGCTAAGGCCGCTCGAGTGCTGGGTAACGAAACCGATGCCACAACTTATACCCAACTCGCCGCTAACATCGCCGCAGCCGTCAACACCAAGTACAACGGGGGCACCCAGACCGCCTTCGTCCTCCCCCTCGCCTTCGGAATCACCCCCACCGCCCGGCGCAAGCGAGACATGGATGAACTGAACAAGAGCCTCCTCCAATACAACAATACCCATGTCACAACCGGTATCCACGGCACTCGCTATCTCTTCCCGCTACTTACAGAGATGTCCCATCCCGAGCTAGCGTACGACTTACTCAACGCTCGCGATTACCCAAGTTACGGATACATGCTGGCCCAGGGAGCCACGACGATTTGGGAAATCTGGCAGCACAAGACCGGCCCGCGCACCAACTCCCATAACCACCCGGCCCTGGCCGCCATCGCCGCATTCTTCGTCGAGTCCACCGCCGGCATCCAGATCGATGAAGCAAGCCCGGGCTACCGGCACTTCCGCCTCGCTCCGCAGATCACCCGCGACCTGAATCACGCCTCGGCCCATCTGGACACCCCTCAGGGCCGCATCCAAATCAATTGGCAACGAACAGCCCGAGGCTATGAGGTTCACGCCGAAGTGCCTCTCAACTCGACCGCCACTATCGCCCTTCCCAAGATCAATCGCGACAACCCCTCGGTGTTACACAACGGCCAGCCGGAAGCGCCGCTGCGTGTCCAACCTTACCCAAAGAACACTCTCGACTTCGATCTCAAAGGCGGCCACCATACCTTTGCTGTAATTCTCCCGTAACATTCGATTGCCACCATGTTGGAATGCTTCGTCTTCTGCCCATTGCGGCCCTTCTGTGCGCGCTCGCATTTGCTCAAACCGACACAGCCACCCTCTCGGGCGTGGTTCAGGATCCCTCGGCTGGCACCGTCCCGGGAGCCCAACTCACGCTGACAAACACCGCCACAAGACTCAAGCGGAGCACCGATTCCAACGCCGAAGGCCGCTATCAATTCAACCTCCTGCCCCCGGGCGTCTACGAATTGAAGGTGGTAGCCAACGGCTTTAAGGCTTTTAGCGACTCCTCCGTTCGTCTGCAAGTCGCCCAAGCCTCCCTGCTCAGCCCCACACTGCAGCTTGGAACGTCGACCGAAGTCATCGAAGTGACGGGAACCGCGTCGTTACTCAATACCGAATCCGCCGCCTCCGGCACCAACATTACCGAGGAGAAGATTCAGTCTCTGCCGCTAAACGGCCGCCAGTTCATTCAACTTGCCTTGCTTGTGCCGGGCACCAACAGCGGCGGGCGGCAAGTGCAGCAGAACAACGCCCGCCTCAACCAAACCGGCGGCATCTCCTCCTCCGGCGGACGCACCAACAACAACCTCTTCCTGTTCGACGGCGCCGCCAACACAGACCCCGACTACAACGCCCTAAGCTACGTACCGATCATCGACAGCCTGGCGGAGTTTCAAGTCCAGTCGGCACAGTATGGCGCGCAGTGCGGGCGCGCCTCGGGCTCTCAGATCAACGTCGTATCCAAGTCCGGCTCCAACGCGTTGCACGGCTCGGCTTGGGAGTTCCTGCGCAACCAGAAGCTCGACTCGCGTCCATTCAACTCGGTCACCTCAAAGCTGCCCAAGAACCAGCGCAACCAATTTGGCGGCACCCTGGGCGGGGCCATTCTCAAAGACAAGCTTTTCTTCTTCGGTGCGTATGAGCGCCTTACGCTGCGCCAAGCGGGCGTGGGTCTGACCACCGTCGCCGTCCCCACGGACATCGAGCGCAAGGGCGACTTCTCCAGGTCCCCCGGCACCTTCTTCGACCCGGACACGCTCAACGCCGGCGTCCGCACCCCCTTCCCCGGAAACGTCATCCCCAGCACGCGCCTCAATCCGCTCACTCAGGCCGCGTTGAACGCCATGCCGCTGCCTAACTCCGGCGGCAACAACTACGTCAATTCCAACGGCATCATCAGGCAGGACGGACACAACGCTTCAGGCCGGGTTGACTTCAACCTGTCGACCGTCTCAACCATCTTCGGGCGCTACTCGATCGCGGACGAGAACAGCACCACCCCCGACGTCGTTACGGACCGCGACCGCCTCGGCTTTGTCCGCCCTCAAAACATCGCATTGGGTTGGAATCGGGTTCTCGGCTCGACCAAGGTAAACGAATTGCGTATCGGGTTCAACCGTCTGTTCTTCCAGGACGGCCTACCCGAGCCGCTCTTCGACGTCGGGGGCGCCAAACGGTTACTCCCGCGCTTTCGTCCCACGGGCTTCGCGGTGATGGGCGGTGCCGGTGCCTTCACGGGCACCACGGGCGGCGGCACCGTACTGACGCGCAACAACACTTATCAGCTCTACGACAACTTCACTTGGACTCTGGGCCGTCATACGCTCCGCGCCGGCGGCGAGATCCTGCGGCTGGACTATAACCGCGCCGAGGCCGCCTCGCCGCAAGGGGACTTCCAATTCTCGCAGGGCTATACCAGCCGCACCGCAGCCAACGACGGAACCGGCAACGTGCTTGCCACCATGCTGCTGGCGCTGCCCAACCAAGGCACGCGTCAGGTTGTACCCACTCGCGTGGATGCTCGTCAATACTCCGGCGCCTTTTACCTTCAGCACGACTGGAAGATCCTGCCCAAGCTCACTCTGAACTTCGGTCTCCGCTACGAATTGGCGGAGCCACTTGCCGACACCCGGGGCCAGATGTCCAGCATCGACTATTCCAAGGTTCCGTGGCCAACTCAGGTCTTCGCCGAAGGCAAGATCGGCGTCTACCGTCCCACGTTGTTCACCTGCGGCCGCGGCGGCTATCCTCGCGGCTGCGCGTACATCGATCGCAATAACTTCGCTCCGCGTTTCGGTTTGGCCTGGAATGTCTTTCCCAAGACGGTCGTCCGCACGGGCGCGGGCATTTTTTACGCCAATACCGACTTCAATGGCTTTCTTCAATTGGCACGCGGCCTTCCCACCAACATTTCGCAAAATCTGAGCGCGGCCTCCGCCTTCGTGCCGTCTTTCCGCGGCTTCGACATCTTCGGCAGTTCCGCCGCCATCGGCAACGTCGCGCTGTCGCAGGCCGGGCTCGACATCAATCAGCGCAGCAGTTACTCGCCGCAGATCTCCTTCTCGATTCAGCGCGAAGT
Organism: Bryobacter sp.; assembly: GCA_025356215.1. Taxonomy (GTDB): domain Bacteria; phylum Acidobacteriota; class Terriglobia; order Bryobacterales; family Bryobacteraceae; genus Bryobacter. The sequence continues at coordinate 3,914 of JANXUM010000176.1, forward strand.
GGCCGCCAATACTCTGCTTGAGGTCGGTTACCTCGGTACTTTCGGCATCAAGCTGCAACAGAACGTGCAGCCCAACAACGCGCAACCCGGCCCCGGCAACGTCGACGCCAAGCGTCCCTATCCCGGCGTCGTTCTGGACGCGGGCATGGTCTTCCCGAGTTACATCCAGGTGTTGTCCAATAACATCCCGGTTACGCAAATGAACATGTACGCGCAGTCAGCCCAGTCCAACTACCACGCCTTGCTTGTCCGCATGGAACGCCGGTACTCGAAGGGCTTCTCCTGGCTGAGCTCTTATACCCACTCAAAGGCGATCTCCAACGCGCCGCAGTTCCGCAATGCGGGCGGTGCCAACGGCAGCGAGAACTCGCCGCCTCAGGACTCCTACAACCTGCGGGCCGAGCGCGGTCTAGCCAGCTTCGACGCCCGCCACCGCTGGGTCAACACCGTCGTCTACAACATCCCGCTCAAGGGCTGGTTGCTGGGCGGCTGGCAGGTCTCCGGCATCTCACAACTCCAATCCGGCTTCCCCTTCACCATCAACATCAGCGGCGATACGGCGGGTATCGGCGGCGGTACGGGCGGCATTCTCATCCGGCCCAACGCGATCCCCGGACAGACCTATTTGCTTGATTCGGCTCAGCGCTCGACGGAACGATTTTTCAACACCGCCGCGTTCCAGTTAACCCCCGCCTTCCAATTCGGCAACGTGGGACGCAACACGGTCGTTGGGCCCGGCCTGTTCAACATCGACACGACGGTTGCCCGTACCTTCGCGATCAAGGAGCGCTACAGGCTCCAGTTCCGGGCGGAGTTCTTCAACCTGCTCAACACGCCGAACCACGCCATTGTCGGGCGGCTGATCAACGTGCCTACACAGTTCGGTAAGGTACTCAATCAGCTTGACCCGCGACAAATCCAGTTCGGTCTGAAGTTCGCGTTTTAGTAATTCTCGAAGATCTTCTTCAGGCCCTTGATCGCTTTGTCGACGTGCTTCTCTTTGAGGATATAAGCGGGCAGGAAGCGCAGGACGGTGTCGTGTGTAACGTTGAATAGCAGCCCATGCTCGAAGCCGTCTGTCACCATCTTCTTGCATTCAAAGTCGAGTTCGACGCCGATCATCAGGCCCGCGCCGCGGACCTCCTTGACAAAGCTGTGCTTTTTGCCAAGCTCTCGGAGTTCGGCTCGGAAGTAGTCACCGGTCTTGCGCATATGGGGTAGCAGTTCGTCAAGGATGTCGAAGAATTCCAGCGCCACGCGGCATACCAGCGGCCCGCCTCCGAACGTTGTTCCATGCATGCCAGCCCCAAGGGCGTCGGCGGCTCGTTGCTTCATCAGGATGCCGCCCATCGGCAGCCCG
>JANXUM010000207.1 GCA_025356215.1 Bryobacter sp.
CGCGTCAGCGATCCGCATGCTCTTGCGGATGTCGATGCCGTCGATGACGCGGTCTGGGCCGTCGCCGCCGCTGAGCACGACGCATTGGTGTCCATTGGCGGCCAGAGCGCGGAGCCAGACGAGGTTGCTGCGCGTTGAGCCGCCCTTGGGTGGGTCGTAAGACGCGTTAGCGGCTAATAGAATTCGCATTTAGAGCCGCCAGGGCCTCCTCTTCAGTCATTGCTTCGATCGAGGCCAGGATGGCGGCGTATTCATCGTGTCCAACGCCCCCAAAACAAACCAATTCATCGATTCGGCGGGCCATTTTCTCCAGTGTCACATCGGCGGCATATACGTCGTCGATTCCGAGTGAGATCCCGAATTCTTCCTGGACGCGCATGAGCAGCAGGACGACCATGAGCGAGTGGCCGCCGAGGTCGAAGAAGTTGCTCTCGCCGAGGACGGGGCCAGCGCGCAGGAGATCGGTCCAGATGGCGGCGAGTCTGGTTTCGGTGGCGGTGGCAAGCTCAATAGCGGCTGGCGCGCGCATCCGTTGGCGGATGGCGGCGACGCTACGCAAGTCGCGGGCGATAGAAGTGTAGTCGACCGCGTGTTGGGGCGGAGCGGCTGTTGGCGCGGGAGCGGATTGGACGGTGCGCTCGGCGGATTGGACGGAGGCCAGTTCGTCGACCTCGACGCGCATCGGGAAGCTGGTCCAGCCAAGACAGCGGAGGAAGTCCTCGGCGGGCGCGTTCTTGGCGGAACGGGCAAAGGGGATTGAGACCGTCCGGCAGTGCAGTTGGCGAGCCCAGGCGGCCAGCCAGTGTGCGGCAGCCAGTTCGACGCGGCGCCCGAGCACGCGGCAACTCAACAATAGGTTTTCGACGACGTACTCGGCCTGAGAGCGGCGGCCGATGAGGAGGCCGGTAAACCCATAGTCGCCAAAGCGGTCCCGCACGTGGATTCCGAAAATATCGACTCCAGAGTGCGAGAGATTGTGGAGTTGCGCCTCAGTGCGGCGGATGGTTGTCAGGTTGAACTGGTTGGTTCGCTGTGTGAGTTGGGCGGCGCGGGCCCATTCGCCTTCGGCGACAGGCCGGATGTCGACGCTGAGTTCCAGGGTGCCGTAGAAGTCTTCGAGAGAATGGGCGTCGTGAAGGGCCTTGCCGAACTCCTGAACACGGGCGTAGCTTTCGGCGCGGGCGGCGTCCTCCTGAGTAACTTTCATGCGGTCGAAGGCCCAGACGTGATTCAGGAAGGCCTCGAAATCATCTGCATTGGGAGGGAGAGCGAGGCTGAGGACCTGGGGTAGTTGTTCGTCGACTTCGGAGACTTCGCGGGGGTTGTCGTCGAGAAAGATGAAGCTGTCCAGGCCTAGGGAGAGTTCGGCGGCCATGCTGGCGAGGCCGATGGGCTTGGGGTTCCAATCGATCCGGTGGGTGGTGAAGTCGCCCCAGGCGAGTGGGAATTCGGGGTGGCAGGCGAAGGTGTCGCGGGCGTCGGAGAGGTTGTTCTTGGTGCTGAGGGTGAGGAGCATGCCCGCCTTACGTTGACGCGCGGCGAATTCCTGCAGCGCGCGGTGGCCGAGCGTGAGCGAGACGCCCTCGGGTCCGTCCTCGCCGCAGATGCCGCTCCAAAGCGTGTTGTCGCAATCCAGGGCGAGGACTTTGTAGGGGGCATGGTGGATGGAGTGGGCAGCGCGAACGATGGCGCTGCCGATGGCGACGAAGTAGTCCTCGGTGAACGGAATCGCACCCAGCCGCTCGCCGGCCTCGCTTTCGCGTTTGGCGACGGGATACCAGGTGTCGACGCGGTCCATCGGAAGGAAATGAGCGCCCGGGATTTCGACGTCGCCGACCACCAGCAGCGGCACCTTAAAGTGGGGGGCGCGGGACGCGACGGCTAGCTGGAGGACCTGAAGATTGTCAGCCCGAGAGCCCAAATCAGCCTTGCGGAACAAAAGCACGTTCAGGCCGTGAGCGTTTGAAGCGAAGATGCTGGAAGGATCGAGAAGAGTCTGGAGGACTTGGCCGAAGGGGGCGAACCGGGTGGTGAAATCGGAATGGAGGGGGCCGCTCCAGAATCGGATAGCCGGTTCAATCGGCTCAACGGTGAAGGTGGAGGCGAAGGCGAAACAGAAAGAGACGGGGTCAGACACCAATTCTCTATTCTACCTGCGAGATTTTGGCATCCGGCTACTACAGATCTGCACAATTCAATCCGATATTCTTTAGAGACACGTTTCACCTTCCGTCCCGAGGGCAATTTGAAAGCTTCGAATCAGCGACTGAGACACTGGTTCTGGTCACCCGGAATCTACAACCTTCCACGTTTGCTCAGCCTGACGGTGCTGATTGTGTCTTTTTTCAGCTTGGTGCTCAATTGGGGCTTGCCGCTGAGCTGGAGCGCGGGAGTGCCGACCGTCTTCCACATTAATCCGGCTGCGTCATTGGCCTTTATGCTGTTGGCGCTGAGCGTTCGCTTGACGAGATGGGAACGCCTTGACCTCAGATCGGCTCACCGGGCAAAACTCTCGCGATTGTGCGCCGGATTTGCGGCGTTGACGACGCTCCTGGATACAGTTCTGCGTGGGATGACAAACATGGAGACTCCAACGCCGGTGCTGATTGCCTTGGGGCATTGCATGCTGGCGGCAACTGTGATTTTGCAGGCGAATGGGCGGAACCTATTTGCTCGCCGGGTGCTGGAAGTCGTATTGTTGGTAACTTCGATCTGGCTATGCGTGGCCAATTTATACTCGGTGAACGGGCGGATTAGCTACGAACTGACCTCCGATCCGGCGTCGGCGGTCCTGATGCTGTTGATGACCCTGTCACTGGGGATGGCGGAGACGAGCAATGGGTTGATCCCACTTACGTTGACCTCGGTTTTGGGCGAGAGGGCGGGCCTGCGCTTACTGCTGGCGGCGGTTACGGTTCCATTGGCGGTGGGATTTGTGCGTCTGGAATTGGAGCGGAATCTCCATGTTGCCACGAACGTCATGGTAGCCATTCACGTCCTTATCACGTTGGGCCTGATGGCTTGGCTGCTGAGCTATAGTTTGTTGGCGGCCAAAGATCGTTTCGACGCGCAAAGGCGTCTGCAACTGGAGTTTGAACGAGGCGAGCGCACCTTTCAGGCGTTGCTCGAGCAGGGGTCCGACGTCTTCATTACGATGAGTATTGCCGGACGGGTCTTGAGCTCGAACGAAAACGCTCGGCGCTACCTGGGCTTACCGGATGTTTCAAAGAACATTGTCTGCATTGAAGACATCATCCTGCCGGAATCTCGCGATAAGGTGCGGATGCTGCCGGAGACGCTACTGCGGAGTATTTCGAGCAACACCGTCTTGTTATTTAAGTTGGCCGACGGCGATGCGATGCCGCTGTTTGTGACGGCGGCTTGCCGAATGCGGCATGGCGCGCCAGAGGAGATTCTGCTGGTGGGCAGGGCGCTGCCGCTGGGCTTGCGTAGCCCCGGGGTAAGCCAGAGCCTTCTGGCAACCGCCTAGGCAGACACTCGGGCCAAAACGTAGGGACCTTCGGGAATTACGGCGATTCTGGCGTTGGGCGGCAGTCCGTCCGTGAGAGACGCCATCGCCGGGGCGAAGGATTGAAACACCGGCCCCCACATGGAGGCGTGGAATTCTTCCGGCACCCCGGGCGTCAAGAACAGCACCTGCTTAGAAGCCAGGACGAGGGCCAGCTTTTCCAATTGCCACTGGTCCACCTCGACTGGGGCGTGTTCGACTGCGGCAAGGAAGGCCGTGGGAGAGGAGAAGGCTTTGATCATCTGCTGAAATTCCGGAGCGCCCGCGCCTTCGGTACATTCGGCGCAGATCAGGATTTTGCCGCCGTCGCGGACAATGTGCGAGGCGGCGGTGACGCCCTTTACGGCTTGGTAAAGGGTCAGATCGAGGGGGTAGCCGGCACAGGTGGTTAGGGCCGCGTCCACCGGCGTATCGAGCTTCTCCAGCATCACCTTGCTAACGAAGTCGACGCCGGCGGCGTGGGCTTGCTCGGGGTGGCCAGCGAATACCGCAGCGATTTCGCGCTTGCGGGTGAGGGCGACGTCAAGCATGAAGTTTTGCCCCGCGATGCGGGCGATCTCCTGGAGTTCTTTGTGGAGCGGGTTCGCGTCGATCGAACCTTCGACCGAAAGCGCGTTGCGCATAAATCGGGGGCTGTGGATCACCTTGATCGTTTCCTGCGCGGCCAGGCCGGGCGCCACCAGCTTGCGGCCGCCGGAGTAGCCTAGCATCAAGTGGGGCTCAATGAAGCCAAGGGTGATGCGCAGGTCGGCCGAGACGAAGGCTTCAGCGATATGGATGGGGATTCCGCTGGCGGTTGCGCCCAAGTGGCGGTGGTCCGCCAGGATCTTGGCGTCGTGATTGTAGATCGGATACCTTGCCGCGATCTCCTCGCCGAGGATTTCGTTGAGTTCGGCGGGTGTGGCGACGCGGTGCAGGCCGGTGGCGATGCAGATCGTGATTCCCTCGGCTGGAATACCTGCTTCGTGCAGGACTTTCAGGACGACGGGCAAGGTGCGGCGATTGGGCGCGGGGCGGGTGATGTCGCAAACCGAAATCGCGGCGGTCTTTTTGCCTTGGGCCATCTGACGCAAGGGAAGGCAGCCAATGGGGTTTTCCAGTGCGGCGGCCAAGGCGGCGTTTTCGTCCGCCAACGGGGCGGCCGACTTGGCCTCAAGCAGTTGATATTGAAAACCCGGCGGAAGGTCGACCCGCAATCCCGACTTCCCAAACGCTAAATCCACATTCATATTCGGACCCTAACATAGTTTGGTCCTAAAACTGCTTCGTTGAGGTGTATAGGTTGTGAGGTAGACATGACATTTGCTGCATTTTTCTTAGGTCTGATCATTGTGGGATTGTTTTTCGCAATGTTATCCGGCTCTCCAAAAGAAACGGACTGAGGCTTTTTTACACACCGAGTGTCGAAAGCGCACTCAACGGGCGTTGTCCCAGTTGACGTTCATTACCCACCAACGCGTCCCCTCCCGAAACAATTGAATCGAATTGACCCCCTTGCGGATGTAGGCGGGGTCGCTGCCCCTGCGGATTCCGAAGTCTCCCCAGATCGTCGCGAGATTCTCAAAAATCAATTCCTTGCGGCTCAACTCGTCCTCGGCGAATTTCTGCTCCTCCATGGCTTTGGCGTTGCGGGAGATGTATTCGTCCAGCGTCGAAGTTTTCAGCCGGGCCGTGGGATGGGAAATATAGCGAAGCCGATCCCAATTCTGGGTTGAGATCGAGGCGTAGAGCGCCTTCACGATGGCGTCGACACTCTCGACGTCTTTGGCGAAGTCCTGGGCCAAAGCCACACCGTTGAGGCCGACCTGTGCGCCGAGCGCAAGGGCGGGGACCTCGAGAATGGTGGTGGCGACGGTGCGATTGGGCCCAAAGAATCGCGCGAGGCCGTCTTCCACCGCTTCTCGCGAAACTGTGGCGGTGTGATAGACCGTGGCCTGGAGCATCTGGCTGGGCGCGACATGGGCTGTATTGAGGACGTTGGCCAAGCGAGTGAAGCACATCTGGACCTGCGTCTCCGGTGTGGCTGGGATGGTACCGGTGTTGGAGTCGCGGCCCAGAATTCCGGCGATAAAGAAGCGATCGGGCGTGAGGATACCGGGTGTGATCGGTACCGTGTTGGTGACGTTGGCGGGCGAGACGCCGCGTGGTTCGGCTTCACCCGTGTAGAGGGTCGCGTTGATGGCCATGCGCGCGCCACCGGTCAACTTTGCCGCGACCGTATTCCGCGCCGGCTTTAGGGCGGGGAAGTAGGTCTCGTAAACAGCGTTCATCGCCGCATAGTCGGCGATGTCCGCCAGGTAGACGGTGGTCGCGACAACCTTGCCTTTGGGAAGTTTTTCCATGCAGTCGCGGAAGGCTTTGCATTCAATCGCGTCGATGTGCCGGTAGTCCGCGGCTAGGAGGGAGAAGAAGAGTGTGATAGCTTGCATCGTGTGCTCAAAGATCCCTATCAGTATCACGCGGAAGACGTTGCGCAACCGCCCATAGGCATTTGGAACATCCTTCGGCGGATTGGGCCGGGGATGATTTTGGCGGCGAGCATTGTGGGATCGGGCGAATTGATCGCCACGACGACGCTGGGGGCCGAAGTTGGCTTTGCCGCTTTGTGGATTATCGTGATCAGTTGCCTGATTAAGCCCGCGGTACAGGCGGAGTTGGGGCGCTACAGCATCGCAACCGGGCAGACGGGGTTGGCCGGGCTCAACGACGTGCCGGGGCCGCGCTGGAAGGTGAACTGGATTGTTTGGGGCTATGTGGCGATGTCGGTGATGACGCGATTTCAACTTGGGGCGATGTTCGGGGGCGTGGCCCAAACGATGCACATGATTGTCCCGGCCATTTCGATCACGGTGTGGATTTTGATTTTGCTTGGAATCACGCTGGCGCTGCTGCTGGGCGGCGGCTATGAGCGGATCGAGGGGCTGGCGACACTGAAGGTTTGTCTGTTCACCATGCTCACGATGCTTTGCGCAATTTTGTTGACGCGGCGTAGCGACATCTTCCATTGGAACGAGGTTTGGAAGGGTTTCCAGTTTCAACTGCCGGGAAGCGGACTAGCGACGGCCGTGGCTGTGTTTGGGATCACGGGTGTGGGCGCAAGTGAGTTGTTCATGTATCCCTACTGGTGCGTCGAAAAGGGCTACGCGCGCTACACGGGGCCGCGCGATGGGACGCCGGAATGGAAGCTGCGCGCCGCAGGATGGCTGAAGGTGATGCACTTTGACATCCTGGCGACCATGGTGATCTACACGATCGCGACGGCGGCGTTCTATCTTTTGGGCGCTGGGATTCTGAACAAGTTGGGCTTAATTCCAAAATCGACGGAGACGATCGCGGTGCTGTCGCGAATGTACACCGAGACGCTTGGGCAGTGGGCGCTTCCGTTGTTCTACATCGGCGCGATCGCGACTCTATACGGGACGATCTTTGCGGCGACGGCGGCGGATAGCCGCGTGTTTGCCGATCTGGCGCGGTTGATGGGCGCGTTCAAGAGCGAGGATTATGCGGCGCGGGTGCGGTATCGAAATGGCTTCGTTTGGGTTTTGACGATCATACCGGTGATCTTGATCCTCATTTTTAAGGAGCCGGTGGGGATGGTGAAGGCGGGCGGAATGGCGCAGGCGCTGATGCTTCCGGTGATTTCGATCGGCGCGCTGTATTTGCACCGCAAGAAGATGCCTGAGGATGCGAAATCCGGACCGCTGATGAGCTTTGGGCTGTGGTTCGCTTCTCTGACGATTATCGCCGCGATTGGGTATTACGCGGTGCGGAGCCTTGTAGGCTAGGCCGGCTCTTGCGATAGAGCCAGGCGCCGGAAAGCGTTTGCGCAAGGACGGGGACGAGCGGCCAATGGAGGGCGCGGCGCATCAGACTGGACCAGCGGAAGGCGGGCATCAAGAGGCGGCGGCAGGCTTCTGTATGGTGTTCAGTCGTGAGGCCCTGCAGGACCGAACGCGCGGCAAGCTGGCCGGTGGCGACGGCACAAAGCATGCCAGAGCCTGTGAACGGATCGACGAAGCTGAGCGCATCGCCGCACAAATAGCCGACGCTCGCCTCTGTCGGGCCGTAGAAAAGTGGCCCCGTAAAGAGCCAATCCATTTGGCGCACGCGGCCCTGCAGGCGCGCGGCGAGCTTGGGCTGGTTGGAGATCCAGCGGTCGATATCGAAAGCGGTATCCTTCAAGTCTTCTTCGCGGGCGACGCCGCAGACGTTAGTGAGGCCGTCTTCGATGGGATTGACGCCGGTGTATCCGAAGCTGTTGAAGTGAAGCTCGACGTCATCGTTTGTAGGGCCGGCGAAGTGCGCCTTGAAGCCGAAGAGGCGCTGCCCTTTTTGACTGAGCGGCTTGCGGCCGTGGGCGACGATGGCGGCGGCATGGGGCTTGGCGGTGTCGCGGATCAGTTCAGCCCCGCTGGCCAGCGCCGCGTCGAGCAGCGTTTGGTCCAGACGATAGCGGCTGATGCCGAGGGCGGGCGCGGGGAGCGGAAAGCGCGATTCGGCGCTGGGCCAGATGAGCGCAACGCCGTTTATCGGCGTACCGCTAAGTGGGACGTCGCTGAGGAGTGTGACCGCCTGCGGGTCTAGAAACTCGCCGCAGACCTTGTGGCGGGGGAAGCTCGATTTCTCGTGAAGGCGCGCGGGCTGACCGTGGCGAAGAAGCTCAAGCGCCGCCGCACAGCCAGCCAGACTTGCGCCGATAATGTCAGGCACTGGTGAGACGCTTCAGCACTTCGGCGATTGGGCGGGGGTAATAAGTCGGTTCCGTGTAGCGAAGTTGGAGCGCGCGGACTTGCGCTTCTTCCAGGCGTTCGATGGCGTGGGCGGGCTCGCCGGTAAGCCAGAGGTAATGGCCGTCCAGTTCGATGCGGGCGACGGTGATCTCCTCGGGCACCGGGAAACTCGTGAGGCGGAGGAATTCTCCGGTGGCTTTATCCATGGCTTGGATGTGGCGTTTGGCTAGGGCGGCGTCCTTGTTTTTGTGGACCGCCGCCAGAGCGAGGAGCCAATTGCGCCAGGCTTGAAAGCGAGGCTGCTGGATGTCGGGAATCAGTTTCGAGTCGGTGGCGAGATCCCAAAGCTGGTGTTGCGCAATGGTGCGTTGGGCGGCAAAGAAGCCTTGGCGATAGGCACCGAACATGCTGTCGGGTTTGGCGGCGTCGGCCGGGGTGTCGCCGAATTTGAGCAGATGGCGGGCACACTCGAGGGCTTTCTGAGGTTGGTTGTCCATCGAGTAGGCCATGGCGAGGAAGTGGACGTTGTGGCCGTGGTGGCCATTGCCGTATTCCTTGTCGTTGGCCATGTATTGCAACTCAAGCTGCATGCAGCCGAGGAAGGCGGCCTGGGCTTCTTTGAGCTTGCCAGTCTGGGCAAAGATGTGACCGGGCATGTGGACGGCGTGGGGGATGTTGGGGACCAGGCGCGCGTAGGCGTCGCAACTGGGCCAGGCTTCCGCAGCAAAACTGGAGCCCTCAAAACCGTGAATGATGTAGTGGTGCAGGCCGGGATGTTCCGGGACGTCCGCGAGCATGGACCGGAGCATACCGATGGATTCCATCGTGTACTGGCGGGGCTTGTTATCGGGCAGAGTAAAGCCGCGCATGAGGGCGAGCGACAGGTATAGCTTCGCTTCGACCTCGTTGGGGTAGAGAGCGACGATCTTGCGCAGACCGTCGATGTAGTCCTGATCGGGATTGCGCGAGTTTGGGTCGCACTTGCCCTGGATGGAATCGACGTAGAGGCGTTCGATCATCGGCAAGCTTTTATTCTTGGCGGCCAGGGTGCGTGCACGCTGCGCGGCATCCCAAGCGCGAGGGCTGGTGCGGGGTTGCTTGCCAAAGATCTCGTCAAGATTCTCTTGCTGGAACTTGGGGCGATAGTCGCCAGAGGCGGCCAGTGCCACGCCCCACCAGGGCATGGGCGCTTCGGGGTCAAGCGAGGCGGCCATGCGGAAACTGCGCTCGGCTTCTTTGGCCCAAAAGCTATGGAGTTGGGCAACGCCTTGCTGGAAGTAGAGGAGGGCGATATGCGGCGAGATGGTGATGGGGAAGTTGACGCGGCCCATGCCGTTGAGCAGTTCGGCGGGCAGACTTGGCGCGCCGGCCGTGGGCGGCGGGGTGCATCCGTGCCCGGCGTGCTCGGCGGGTTTCTCTGCGGACTGCTGCGCGGCCAGGGGGACGGCGGCCAGACTTAGGATCGAACGGCGGGTCATAGCTTTATCGTAGCCCTTTGAGGTGGTATTGGTTGGGAATGGGATTTAGTCGATTGCAAGGCAAGCGGGTGCTCGTCACCGGCGGAGCGAAACGGATTGGGCGCGCCATTGTTGAGCGGCTGCACGAGGAGGGCGCAAGCGTTCTGATTCATTTTGGCGGCTCGCGGGCCGAGGCCCAGGCGCTTAGCGAGGAGTGCGGCGGCGCGCCAATCTTTCAAGCGGACTTATCCAAGGTTTGCGAAATTGAACGGCTCTTTGCCGAGGTGGGGCCGCTGGACGCCCTGGTCAACAATGCCGCGCGCTTTACCAAGATCGACCCATTGTTGGTCACTGAAGCGGATTGGGACTTCATCCATTCGACGAATCTAAAGGCTTACTTCTTCTGCGCGCAACAGGCCGCGCGCCGGATGATGCAACAGGAAGGCGGCGGCAGGATCGTCAACATTTCATCCATCGGTGGAGTGCAGGCGTGGCCGATGTACGTGCACTATTGCGCCTCCAAAGCCGGCGTAATCCACATGAGCCGGGCGATGGCGCGGGCTTGGGCCCCCAAGATCAGCGTAAACAGTGTCGCCCCTGGTGCCATTCCTTTTGAAGAGGCCGAGACCGATCCGCTTCAGGAGCTAAAAGCGAAGACGCCCGCCGGGAGATTCGGAACGGGCGAGGACATTGCCGACGCTGTGTTGTTCTATTTGAGCGCCACCTCTTTTATCACGGGGCAGTTGACGATCGTCGATGGTGGCCTGACGCTCGTTTAACGCTGGCAGTGTTAGCGTCGCGGTGAAGAATTCCCAGTCCGCCGTTGAATGATCCGGATAGCTGCGAGCAACGGTCGCCGATATTTTGACAGCGCGTGTGAGCGATGGTAGCGGGAGTTGGCCCGCGCCGTTGGTGCGGCCGAAGGGGCGTCCGTCGATGTTGATCTGGATATCGTAGATTGGCTGGCCGCGAAAGTTGAGCTGAATGAGTTGGGGATGGAGAAGGATCAGCTCAACTGGCAGGTTAAGCGCGGTTGCGGCGATGGCGGGCGAGGGGCCGACCTCGACCAGCGTCTTTGCGAAGTCAGAGGCGAGGATTTTCGCCGGCACCGCCGTCATCTTATACTGGCGGCGGTACTGCAGGATCATTGCGATCCCTTCCTGGCGCAGGAGTGCTTCAAAGTCAGCAGCCTTGTAAGAACGAATGACGGGCTTGGTGGCGGCGCTGATCCAGTAGGCACCGGGGGCGGGCAGCGTGAGCGTCGGCGGAGTCCAATAGCCGGAAGCCTTATCGGACTTCCAGCGCAAGTGCAAGTACGCAGGCCCGGCAAGCGGAATGCCAACCGGGCCTGGGGCGGCGACGTGGTGTGTGCCGGGGGTCAAAAAGAGCGTTGCGAGAAGCGGAATCACCTACTGGCTAGTATCTCGAATGTGAGGCTTGCCCAGAACGATTCCCAATCGTGGGTCGGTTGGCTGACGCGCTCCATCGCGATGGTGTGAAGGCGAACTTTACCCGATTCAGGAATGCGGACGATCAGTCGACCGTTGGCGCCGGTGCGGCCGGCGGGTTCGATTTTCGAGGCGGTGGCGACTTCGACCTGCGCGTCGGCGAGGGGCTTACCGTTG
>JANXUM010000190.1 GCA_025356215.1 Bryobacter sp.
GTATCGGTAATCGTCAGCCGGTCGGTAATTGGCTTTGCTTTGTTCATTGCAAATTCCTGAGGGAGAGCGCGGCTACTTTTCAGTTTTTGCCGCAGAACTCCAAAATCGAAAACGTAACAAGTGGGACAGCGAGAGAGTCGCGCCCGGTGAAGATCCTAGCATGGCGGGGGAACGGAGTTGGTTGACAGAGTGGGTGGAAGTGCTTTGTTTTGTTGGAGAAGAAAAATGTTGGCGGGGTGTGACCGCTCCGCGCACGGGGGCGCAACGGGGGATGAAACTGGATTGGGGCGGCGGTTGGAAGCGATCGGCGGAAGTTAGGACATCGAAACGCGTCAAACCGTTTGCGCCTCCGACCCCGAGGCTTCGGGTCAACTTCCGAGTAGCGCGTGCTACGGACTAAACAGCTCAACACTGCGCGACTTTTGGCGAGTTTTGGTGACACAATGAGCGGTCTTTTCTGCCCTTTCAACGATGCACTCAACACGAGCCATATCTGGCAACGCTCATTGGTCGCCCAGCAAATGGGATCGACCCTTTTTCGCCTCAATGCTCGTCGCCGTTTGGCTGGCAACCCTGTCTGGGTTTGGTTACAACAACGTCCAGAAGTACCCAAGTGGCAAGCTGACCTACCCGGTTATCGTCCACATCCATGCTGTCTGCTTTGTAGCCTGGTTGGTACTGTTCACCACACAAGTGGTTTTGGTACGGCGAGGTCAGGTGGGCACTCACCGCAAGTTGGGCATGTTTGGATCTGGATTGGCTGCGGTGATGGTGGTTCTCGGGGTCATGAGGGCGATCATCACCGAGCAAATCAAGTTGGGAACTCCGACCCCCGATCCCCCATTTCTAAGCGTCATGCTCGGCGATATACTCGTGTTCGGAGGCTTGGTGACCGCTGGAATGCTACTGAGCAGGTCAGCAGCAGGTCACAAACGGTTGATGCTCATCGCGACTCTCTTCCAGACCGATGCTGGGTTTGGCAGATGGCTTAGTCCTAAAATCGCGGAGTTGATGGGGCTGAAAAACTATTGGGAGCTGAAGACTTTCGCGGAGGGTGCCTGTTCGTTCATCCGGTTCCAGTTAGTTCCTATGTATGCGCTGATCGCGGCTCTTGGTGCGTTCGATCTGTTCACTCGGAAGCGGTTGCACCCGGCGTATCTCCGGGCAATTGCCTGTTGTCTCCCGACGCACTTGCTCGCCGGATGGCTGTACTTTCAGCCGTTCTGGAAGTCAGCCGCACTTCAGATCATCGGACGCTAGGATTGGAGCCCGATCAACGCCAGTTGCGACCGATGGATTCCGATTCGAGTTCGTCCAACTCGACAGGATGGTAGAAACTGGAGTAATCTTTTTTGCCGCCAGCCGTAATCAGGATGAAACCGTTGAGCTTCAACAGAAGCTCAATGTTGTGCAGAGTCTGCTCGAAGCGCCCGGCGCGTCCATTCCACCATCCGGCTTGACGACTTGCTGGCCGGGGTGCTGGAAATCGGAGCCAAGGAATTGGAGGCCGAGGGTGCGGCTGAACCATCTGGACTGGCAGGAGGGTGTGGAGGCGCGGCGGCGGTATGTGACGCCGATTCTGATGGGCCTCGATCCTGTAACGCATACGGCAGAGGTGGTGAATTGTGGGCAAAATCCAGGGTTTGCGGTGAGCGGGGGCGAGCGGGTGAGGATTTGCGCAAGCGGTCCGCCGCTGGGCTTGTTACCCGATCAGAACTATGAAATTGAGCGTGTGGCCATGCAGGACGGTAGCCAAGTGTTACTTTAAACGGACGGGCTGACGGAGTTGTTTTATGAGGACGAAGAATTCGGCGAGGGCCGGCTTATGGCCTTAATCACCGATGCGCCGACGGCTGGTCTGCTGGATCGCGTCTGGGAGACCTTGGAACAGTACGCCTGCGGGGCCCACCCAAGCGACGACACGACAGCATTCTATTTATGCCGAGGAAAACGCGCATGAGCCAAGCGCCGATCATAACCGAACTGCGGCTGCCCACGCGGCTTGGCTTTGAAAAAGTGGCGATGAACATGGCCGCGAGCGTGGCCGAAATTATGGGCTTCTCGCATGATCGCGTTGACGATCTAAAAACAGCGGTGTCTGAGGCCCGCATCAATGCGATCGAACACGGCAATCAGTTGAACGAAGAACTGGGCGTAGTGGTGACGATGTCGATGAGCCTGGAATCGCTTGAAGTGAAGATCCGCGACAACGGGCCGGGCGTGCAGGAGGAAATGCACGTGCCGGATATCGATCGCAAGATGCTTGGCGAGGAGGATCCGCGCGGCATGGGGATGTTCCTCATTCAAGCGCTGGTGGACGAGGTGGAGTACGTCAGTGAGCAGTCCGGCGGAGGAAGCTACGCGCGGCTCGTGATTCATTTACATCCGGAGAAGAAGGTTTAGGATCTATGGTTACCCCGACAAAAACAAAAGTAGAACAGAGCGGCGATTTGGCGGTGATGCGCTTTGAAGGCGACATCACGAGTGCTTCTGAAGACGCGGTGCTGGGCAAATACAACGGATTGGCCGCGGGCACGAGCAAAATTTTGCTCGACTTCTCAAAGGTTCCGTACCTCAATTCGAGCGGCATCGCGCTGGTGATCCAGTTGATGATGGCGGCGAGCAAGGTTCCGCAGAAAGTGTTGTGCTTTGGATTGACACCGCATTTCGTGAAGGTTTTCACGATGTTGGGACTGGCGAAGTACACGACGATTCAGCCGGACGAAGCAACGGCGCGCGCGGCGGTTGCCTGAGGGCATTCGGGTTGCTGGGCCGATTGTGGATATGAAGATTGCCGCAGGACCCCGACGGTAAGGAGCTTAGGATGAAAATCGAATTTTGCGGCACGAAATGGCTCAGTCTCCTGCTGCTGCTTTCTGCGTTGGTCGCCGTAGCTCAGGCACCGCTCACTCCGCTGGGTCAAGCCTTTGAAGTTAACACACCCTGGAAGATGCACTGGGGTGACGATCCCCGCTGGGCGCAACCGAGTTTTGACGACTCGCAATGGCGAAGCGAGAACGAGCAGCCCCGCCAGAATGGTTTCGCCTGGTACCGGATGACGTTGCGCTTGCCGGATGCGCCGGGCCCTTATGGCCTGTGGATCCCCCGAGTGCTCAAATCGGCAGAGTTCTTTCTCAACGGCAAAAAGCTGGGGGCCTATGGCTCGGTGGATAAATGGTACCTGGAGCGCCGGGATCTGGTGGATGTGCTCCCGCTTCCCGCCACCACTCGCGCCGGGGACACGCTCCACATCGCGGTGCGCGTCAAGCGCGCAGTCTCCGGCCCCGGCATCCCGGCCAAGCCCGTAATCGGCCCATTGGCCGCCGTCGCCGCCCAGCATCAGTTAGCGCTGCTCGAGGTCTATCGTGAGGCCATCGTCAGCATCCTGATGAGCTTCTTCCCATTGGTCACCGCCTTGGTCGCCTTCTTCTATTGGCGAGGCAAGGCGGAGCGCCAGGAAGCCCTCTGGGTAGGAGCGATTCTTCTTGGTTACTTCTTCGGCGATTTCGAGGCTTACCGTGCCCTCGGCGCGCTGCAAGGGTGGACGTTGCCGGCCGGTAGTGTCTTTGTCATTTCCCTCTGGGGTGCCTGGCGCTTCTTCAATGGATCGCCGTCTCTCGGCTGGAAAGCGCAAGCTCCCTATCTCGCAATTCTCGGACTTATCTTGTTGTTTATATTTCTGGGCCGGATGGAATTCATCCCTTGGACCTACAGCATCTCCTTGATCACGAGCGTCCAGACCTTGTCGCTGCTCCGCAATGGCGTCGATACCTGGCGGCGAGTGCGGCAAGGAGAAAAGTGGGTCCTCTGGTTCTTTGGCGGCTATCTGCTGGCCACCATGGGTACTCTGGTTTTCTACGCGGGTGTGCTCCAGCGTATGTTCACTAATTCTCAGGTCGGCATGAAGAGCCCCTGGAATCTATTTTCCGATCCATTCCTGATTGATCTGCGCAACGTGGGAGAGTTTGTCAGCGGCGGCATTATGGTGGGGATTCTTCTGCGTCGGCTGTACTTACTTATGCAGGAGAAACAAACGCTCGCCGCGGAGTTTGAAGCTGCTCAGCAAGTGCAGAACTTACTGCTTCCCGGCGCGGCGACAAAGACGCCGGGCTTTGCGGTCGAGAGCGCCTACCGCCCGGCCCTGCAAGTTGGTGGCGACTTTTACTTTGTGAAGGCACTTGCCGATGGCCGCTTACTAGTCGTCGTGGGCGATGTAAGCGGCAAGGGGCTGCGGGCTGCCATGCTCGTATCCGTCGTCGTCGGCATCTTGCGTACGGCAGTGCCCAATTCCGCCTCTGCGGTCTTGACTGCGCTGAATGCTGGCTTGGTTGGGCATACCGGTGGGGGCTTTGTAACGGCCTGTAGCGTGCTGTTTGAAGCCGATGGCAGCGCGACTATCGCTAATGCCGGCCACTGCCCGGTGTACCGCGATGGCGCCGAAGTCGCGATGGAGTCCAGTCTCCCGCTTGGCGTGCTTGCCGATGCGACGTTTGAGGAGGTGCAAGCCGCGCCTGGCTGTTTTGTCCTTTTGTCCGACGGAGTAGTGGAAGCCGAGAATGCCCAGCGCGAGCTGTTTGGCTTTGAGCGGACGCGGGAGATCAGCGGCAAGTCCGCGCAGGAGATTGCCCAAGTGGCGCAGGCCTGGGGCCAGACCGACGACATCACTGTGGTGACGGTGCGGAGGAGTGTCTGAAATCGGCTTTCACCGCACGTGGGCGGTCTCGGGCAAGTGCGCGCAGGAGATCGCCAAAACCGCCATGGCCCAGGGCCAGAATGACGACATCTCGGTGGTCACCTTGAAGGAAAAAAATGATACGAATTCCGCTCCTAATTTTTTGCGCAGCAGCCGCGAATTTCGCCCTAGTTACCGACTTGAAATGGCATGCCACGGGTACCGATGGGCGGCGTTATGAAGCCCAAGTAGAGGCCGCTCCAGGAGGCATT
>JANXUM010000220.1 GCA_025356215.1 Bryobacter sp.
AACACTAGGATTACTTACAAAGCGACTCTGTTTGGTGATCGGATCGCTTGTCAAAAACCGGCCCAGCCCACTGGCATACCACCGCTGATCGGCATAATCCAGCCCCGTCCCCTGATCCCGCGTATAAGTCGCAAACCCCTCGCGATCATCCCCCGCCGCCCCCGTCTTCGACTCGCCATAAGGATAGTAATTCGAACCATTCCCCTTACTCTGCAAGCGGTCCGCCGTAAAGTCGCTCACCTGCGCGACGTTAAAGCTCTGCCAGTAGATCCGCTTACCCACCAACCTCGCCCCCATGTAGACGTTCTCTTCACTGGCGGTAATTGCGACATAGTCGCCGCTCGCCGACCAGCCAATGCAATAGACGCCCATCTTCTGCCCGCCCGGCGAGTAAAAAATCACCTGCTCGCCGTTGGTCTCCCAGGGCGAACCACTCACCGTGCCGTTATTATCAATACCCAGACAACTCCGCGTCCCCTGGTTGCGCCAAACTCGCCGATTATCCGGCGCATACAAGTAATCCTCAGCGCCCTGCGGATGAGTCGCGTTCGTCATACGATTCAATCCGTCATAACTCAGCGACATAGTCCCGCCGCCCTTCGGCATCGCAGTCATGTTCCCATTCGCGTCATACGAGTAACCACTCGAAGATATTCGATTCGTATTTCCGTCCACCAGCAAGCTGCTCACCGGCCCGCTCCCCTGGGTCACGCTCTGCGCTAGTCGATTCCCAAAGCCGTCGTAAGAGAACGACAGACCCCAAGCGGAGTTATTCGTCGTCGACGCGCTGATCAACCGCTCCAGCTCATCATACCGGGCATGATTAGAGCAGAGCCCTTCGACACTCCGCCGGCTCCGCAGAGGCCCGATCAGCCCTTGCGCGGCGGGACCAGAATGGGTTCTACTAATGCTCACCGGGCTTGGGACGAGGTGTGAAGAACTTTGATCCATGCGAGGAGAGCAGGGCCGAACACCTCGGGGCCGGTCGTGTATGCTTATGGGCCGAGAGCCCGCCGTCGTAGTTGACCGCCCTTCCGGTCCACCCGGTTGAGCCAAGAGCTCGGATAGGTAGGTGCCGTTTTGCCCTTTGCTTCTTCTTTCCTGGTTCCCCAGGAAATTCCAGTCAAACTGGAGCGCGTTGGTCTTTGCGCCGAGACCACCCGGCCTGCTCTCTCGCATAGTTTTGGAGTGAAACCAGTATGCCATTTGCCGCCTTCGATCTCCACAAGAAAGAAGTGGAGGCCGTCATCCTCTCCGACCTCGGCGATCTTACCCATCGCGAGCGTTTCCCCACCACCCGCGAAGCCTTAGTCGACTTCGCCAAACGCAAACTAACGCCAGATACTCAGCTGGCTCTCGAAGCTACTACCAATACCTGGCCCGTCGTCGAGATCCTGCGGCCCTTCGTCCAGTCCATTACCGTCTCGAACCCGATGAAGACCCGCGCCATCGCCGAGGCCAAGATCAAGACCGACAAAGTCGACGCACTCATCCTCGCCAACTTACTCCGTCTCAATTACCTCCCCGCCGTCTGGTGCCCCGATCCACAAACTCAGTCCATGCGCCGCAACTCTACCGAACGCACGATGCTCGTCAACGACCGCACCCGCGTCAAGAACCGCATCCACTCGATCCTCCACCAGCGGCTCATCACAGCGCCCGATCCCGATCTCTTCTCCGCCAAATCCAAAATCTGGCTCGCACAACTTGAGATCGATCCCGAAGGACGCCAATCTCTCGATCGACATCTTCGAATGCTCGCCAGTATCGAGTCCGAGATCGAGCCCATTACCAAAACAATCGCCATTCACGCCTGGCACGACCCGCGCATCAAACTCCTGATGACCCTCCCCGGCGTCGACTTCACCGTCGCCGAATCTCTCCTGGGTGCCATCGGCGATATCTCCCGCTTCCCTTCGGCCAAACAAGCCGCGTCTTATCTCGGACTTACTCCATCTACTTACCAGTCCGGTAATCAGTCTTACCACGGCCGCATCACCAAGCAAGGCTCCAGCCACGCCCGCTTTATGATGGTCGAAGCCGCCCAAACCGCCTCCCGCCATCCCGGCCCACTTGGCCACTTCTTCAACAAACTCAAGAAGAAAAAAGGCCGCAATCCAGCCATCGTCGCTCTGGCCCACAAACTCGTTGTCATTGCCTGGCACATGCTCAAAAACAATGAACCCTACCGCTACGCCATACCTTCCACTCTTTATGCCAAGTTCAGCCGCCTCCGCATCCAGGCCAGCGGAGAAAAGCGCAAGGGCGGTTACGCCAAAGGCTCCAAGCGCCCCGCCACTTACGGCTCCGGCTTAAGATCCAAGGGCGTTCCGGGCCTCGCCACCTTCTACCAACGCGAAGACCTCCCGCCCAATCTCGCCTTGCCGCCAGGCGAACTGGCCATGCTCGCCGCTCGTGGCCTCGACGATCTCCCCTCGAGGGTCCAGCAACACAAACGCGTCCCGAAAAAGTAAACCGCCCCCCAACAGCATCCGCGCCGCTCACGCCGCAAGGCTTGGCAGTGATGGTTCTATAGCACGAGACTTCGGCCTCGCCTCAAGGCTTCCCCTGCGGGCCCGCTCCGCGCGGCCTTGACCCGGTCCGAAGCTCGTGCTGTCCTCCAAATATCGCCAAGCCTCGCTCTGTTCCCCTTCGGCTTCACCAGCGCTCCGCGAAATTCTTCAAAACCACTTGACTCAATCATAGGTAAGTGTACTCGGTCCAAATCGGCGACCCGCCCGGCGCATACGGCAAGCTCACCCGCTTCATCTTTCCAGCGGGCGAACACGCGCAGGGCTCATACTGCGTCTCAACAATGCTGCGGACCGTCCAGGTCCCGCCAATGATGTCGCCGCTCTCACTCTTGACTCCCCGCCCCACGCCGGCCCCAACCCAAACATCTCTAACCCGCTCTAGTGCGTTGAGCACCCGCAACAACAACTCTGGATCGAAGCCCCGCCGAACCTCAATCCGCCGACCATTTCTTGCCCTCACGGTGATCTCCGGCGTCTTGCCCTCTTCCGGCTTCACCGTTACCACTACCGGCAACAGCCGCTGTTTCTTCTTCAATCGCTCGTTCTCACGCCTCAAGTAATAATCCAGCGTCGACACCGCAGCGATCCCAGCTTGCTCGCAAAACGCCCGCCGGCTTAAGTCCCCAGCCCGGTAGGCCGATGCCAACTTCGTCCCCCGATCCGCTTGCTCATGCCGCTTGCTCATCCTTTCATTCAAACAGTAATTGCAAGCGCCTTCAAGATGGGTTTGCGCTGTCGCTTACTCTTGAAGTCGCTGGCAAGGACTACAGAATCGATCTACTTTTCTACCACCTCAAACTTCGATGCTTCAACCCCGAATCGCCGCCCAGATGTGTAAAGGCGCAGTTCCCCGTCGCCATCCGCTCGCTTGGCCGAAGTCGCGGCTCGGCAGCTCCCCCGCGCTGTTGTATTCGAAGCTTTGCGCAATGTTGATCCCGTTGATGGTGAGGTTGTTCAGCCAAAGTGCGCCGCCAAACTCACGCAGACTACAGCACCGGTAATTACTGCGGATTTGCCTCCTTTCCAAACGCCACAGACGGGAGTGGGGACTGGACACGATAGGGTCACGGTGGCTTCTGGATCGACAAAAGCTGCCGCCTCATTTCGACAGTCCGACAGCCCTACATTCTTTTCCAAGGTCCACAACTCCCAAATCATGTCGGCCATTCTCCTGAGCGTTATAGGCCCTCACAGCAAATGGGTCGATGTTCTTGCCAAAAACGACAATCTGCCGTTCTCCTCGGATGGTAGCTCCAAAATCGAAACCACAATCTCGTTTGGAAACCACGCCCTCTGCCCATGTTGAGGAGTTACTTGCTCCAAACATCGGCACGATTCGAACCCATATTCCCGCTGCACAGTTACAGCCCCTCACCCGCCCCCGTAGGCTGGCAGAACTCGAGTCATCCGGTGAAGTTATCTCGTTCCAAAGAAAGGTGATATGAGTCTCACAGCCGGACCAACCGAAGACGACTGACTTTGTCTTACCGTCGGAGGATCTTACCGTCAATGTGAGAACATTACCGTTTGGTTTGGTCTGGAACGTGAGCCTTCCTGGTTCAAAGTGAATCAGTTTCCTTCGGTCTAAGTCCATCAGGAAATTACCTTCTGGATACATTGCTGACTCTACCCCAATTGCGATGATCGGCACTGGGAAGCCATGCTGGTCATGCGCCGTGTACTCAATAAAACACTGTCCTATTGCCAGAGTTGCAAAACACAAAGCAAGCCACACACGCATAAACGCTCTAGCTACTTGAAACATGCTTGACCTAAATCATATGAATTCTGGTTTATGGCGAGTCCACCTGTACCGCTGATACCAGCCGCCCTCGTCGCACTCGCGATCTGGCCGTGAACGGTGTCGCCTCCTCCGCCCCCTACTTTTTGTTTATGGAGGATTTCGTGCAGCAGTGTTCCAGAGCCATAGAATCTGAGCCCCGATCCTGCCGTGTAAACATTTCCAAACAACCCACCCTCCCAGCGGTCCAGCCGCACGAACACTGCACTGCCATTGAACTGCGAAAGCGCTTCCCGGTGCAGATCTGTCGCGAACCAATCCTTCACTGTCTGCGCGTCACCCGAACCGGCGCCGGGAAACTTGTCTCCATCAAGGGAGGTACTAGACGTTTCCCCATCATAAATAGAATAGTTATCGGCAATGTCCTTTGCAACGGCTTCGAC
>JANXUM010000242.1 GCA_025356215.1 Bryobacter sp.
AGCGATTGGCCAGGCTGGGTCGCCCGTGGGCCAGCAGTTTGCGAATCTCACTGCTGGAGAGGGCGCGCCCGCGCGTGCTCACCGGCTCTGTGATCTCGGTTGAGAAGCCAAGCTTGGGACCCATTTCGCGTAGCATTGCCACATTGCCGCCCTGCTTGTTGCCAAAGCGGAAGTTCTCGCCCACCAGCACCTCGCGCGCGCCCAACTTGCCCACCAGCACGCGGCGCACAAACTCAGTCGCGCTTAACGAGGCAAGTTCTTCGTCAAAGGTCAAGACCACGGTTTGCTCGATGCCCTCGGCGGCAATCCGTTCCAGCCGTTTCTCGATGGAATCGAGCGACCGGGGCGCGCTGTCCGGCGCCAACAGCTTCTTGGGATGCGGGTGGAAGGTGAGCACCGTCGACTTCAAGCCCAACTGCGCCGCCGCCCTTACGCAGCGCCGCAGGATTTGGCGGTGCCCGGCGTGGAGTCCATCGAAATTCCCAACGGCGACAGCCGACGGAGCGATCGACGCGGGCAAGTTGTCGATCCCCCAATAAACAGCCATCTCGCGTTTTGCGGGAGCCGAAACATGACGCGTCGAGTTGACCGCGATTTGCAACCCGTCATAGGCGAGCCGGACGGTGGGCGGCAACTGGCTCTCGGTCCGGGCATGGGGTAGGTCATGACAGATATGAGTGAAGTAAGTGCGATGCGCGCCCAGTGTTTCGGCTGTAACTACGCTGCGCGCCACGTGCGAGTGGGTGGGGTGCGGTTTGTAACGGAGACCATCGAGAAACAGAACGTCCAGCCCACGCAGTAGCGCCATGCTGTCGCCCGGAATGTCGTTATGGTCTGTCAGATACGCGGCCGCGCCGAATCGATAGCCCGTGCTGCGCCCGTGACCGTGGTGCAACGGAATTGGCTGAAACTCAATGCCGGCGGCCTCGAA
Organism: Bryobacter sp.; assembly: GCA_025356215.1. Classification (GTDB taxonomy): domain Bacteria; phylum Acidobacteriota; class Terriglobia; order Bryobacterales; family Bryobacteraceae; genus Bryobacter. The sequence goes on from JANXUM010000242.1 coordinate 932, forward strand.
CGGTTCCCGGTCGATCTCGTTCAGCAACAAGCGGGGCTTTGTCGACTGCGTCGGCTTGTCTTCAAAGGCATAGGAGTAAATGCGCTCGACGGCGTCGATCACATCGCGAGTTGCGTAGATCGGGATCACTTCCTTCTGGCGGAAGTTGAAGGGCCGCACGTCGTCCAGACCCAAGATATGGTCGGCGTGGGCGTGAGTGAGCAGAATCGCGTCGACTCTGGGCAGGGCGGCACGCAGCGCTTGCTGGCGAAAATCGGGCCCGGCATCGATCAACACGACGCGCCCACCGGCCTCGATCGCAATGCTGGGCCGCAGGCGTTTGTCGCGCGGGTCGGCACTGTGGCAGACACGGCACTGACACCCGATCATCGGAACGCCGACGCTCGTGCCCGAACCCAACACCGTGATGCGCGAACTGGTGCTCAACGCGGCTACTTCTGCGCCCCGGCCAATGCCTGCACGTAGCGGAAGCGCAACTCAGTGAGCGAGTTCTCCAGCATCCGCTTTTCTTCGAGCGTTAGATTGCCCCTCGTCTTTTCTTCGAGTACGCCCAGCAGGTCGATGGCATGCTTGGCCCAACTCAGGTTCGGCTTGGTCTCTTCGCCTTCCTCATTGGGCACTGCAAACATACCCATTTGCATCTGCGCCTGCATGATAAAAGACCCAATGAGGAACTCAAAACTGGCTTGGGGCGGGGCCGCCTCTTGTTCGTTCATACCCTAATTGTAGCGGAGGCAACCGCGCGGCGCTAAACTCTAGGGATCATGTGGAAGTTGCGATTTCTCCTCTGTTTGACGCTGACGGGCGTGCTTGGCGCGCAGACCAAGCGTCCGATGACCTACGCCGACACCGACGGCTGGCGGTCCATCTCGGGCCAGAAGCTGTCCAACGACGGCGCCTTTGCCGCCTACGGTTTGTTCCCGCAAGACGGCGACGGCGAAGTGGTCATTCGCAACCTCACAACCGGTAAGGAGATCAAGGAAGCAGCCGGCGCTCGCCCGGCCCCGCCCGCGCCCGATCCCGATCGCGAAACGCCGCCGCCACAGCGCACAACGCAGATCGCTTTTAGCGCCGATTCGCGCTTTGCCGCCTTCACCACTTTCCCGAAGAAAGAAGAGGCCAAGAAGAAGGAGAGCGAACGGTCCAAGGGTGGGCTGGTGCTGGCCGACCTTTCTGCCTTCAAACTCACCCGCTTTGACAACATCAAGAGCTATCAGTTGCCGACGGAAGCCTCCAACGTCATCGCCTTCCTCAAGGATGAAAAAGATAAGATGCTGACGCTACTGCGCTTGAGCGACGGTGTGCAGAAGCAGATTGCCGGCGTGGTCGATTACGCTCTGGCCAAGGACGGCCAAAGCTTGGTTTACGCGACTGCCGAAGGCGTGTACGCGGTAAACCCGGCCAACTGGGATGGCGCGGCGGCGGAGCTGATTGCCGCCAAGAGCAAGTATTCGAAGCTCACTTGGGACGAAAAGCAGACCACACTTGCCTTTCTTTCGACCGACAGCATCTACCTTTGGGACCGCAAGCCGGGGGCGGCGCGCGCCGCCGTGAGCAACAGCAGCCCCGGGCTGGGTGCTGGCCTGAAGCTGAGCGATCGCGGTGCGCTCGCCTTCTCGCGCGACGGTGCCCGGCTCTTCTTCTCGACGGCCTACGATCGGGCGCGGCCCGCCAAGGATGACGCCGAAAAGCCCGGCTACGACCTCTGGCACTGGAAGGACGACGTCATCCAGCCGATGCAGAAGATGCGCGCCGGGCAAGACCGCGCCCGCTCTTACCGCGCCGTTCTGCACATTGCCGACGCGCGCGTGCTGCAGTTGGCCAGCCCGGAACTGGCTGAAATCACGCCCAACGAGAATGGCCAGTGGGCCTTTGGCGCCGACGATCGGGCCTATCGCAACATGGCCGAATACGACACGCGCTACGCGGATCACTACCTGGTTAACACGGTCACGGGCGACCGCAAACTGCTGGGCAAACAGCGCTCGGGCAATTACACTTGGTCCCCGGACGGCCGCTACGGCTTGCGCTTTGATTCCAAAGACTGGTTCGCCCTTAACGCGGCTACAGGCCAGGAGGCAAATCTCACCGCGGGCCTGAGCGCCGCTTTTTACAACGAAGAGTACGACTCGCCCGGCAAGCCCAACCCTTACGGTCCGGGCGGATGGACCCGCGACGGCAAATACGTTCTGCTCCATGATCGCTTTGACGTCTGGCAGGTTTCCCCCGATGGGCGGCTGGCCAAGAACCTAACCGACGGCATTGGCCGCAAGAAGCACACGCAATTCCGCGTGGTCCGCACAGAGACGGAAGATCGCCAGGACGGCATCGACCCGGCCAAGCCGCTGCTGCTGCGCGGGGAATCGCTAGACACCCACGAGACGGGTTTCTTTGTCGACACCATCGACGGCTCCGCCGAGCCCCGGCAACTGATTTGGGGCAACAAGAACTACGCCGCCCCGCTGAAGGCCAAGAACGCCGACGTCTTCTTGCTCGCTGCCTCCACATTCCGGGAGTACCCCGACTTACTGACAACTAACTCGGAGATGAAGACCTATAGTAAGATCTCGGACGCCAACCCGCAACTGGCCGGCTTCACCTGGGGCAGCTCAGAGCTGATGAGCTTCCGCTCCAACGATGGCCAAGCCTTGAAAGCCGCCGTGTACAAGCCCGAAGGCTTTGACCCCACCAAGAAGTATCCGCTGATGGTCTACATCTATGAGCGCTTGAGCCAGGGCGTCAACACCTTTGCCGAGCCGCGCCCCACGAACTCAATCAACGTGCCGATCTATGTATCGAATGGCTACATCGTGGTGACGCCCGACATCAGCTATCGCATCGGCTACCCCGGCGATAGCGCGATGAGCTGCGTGCTGCCCGCCATTCAGAAGCTGGTGGAGCAGGGCTTTATTGACGAGAGCCGCATCGGCATCCAGGGCCACAGCTGGGGTGGATACCAGATCGCGTATATGGTCACGCGCACCAACCTGTTTAAGGCCGCGGCGCCGGGAGCGGTGGTGGCCAACATGATCAGCGCCTATAACGGCATCCGTTGGGGACCGGGCATTCCGCGCCAGTTCCAGTACGAGCGCACGCAGAGCCGCATCGGCGGGACACCGTGGCAGTATCCGCTGCGCTTTCTCGACAACTCGCCTGTATTCCGCGCCGACCAGATCCAGACGCCGCTGTTGATGATCCACAACGACGCCGACGATGCCGTGCCGTGGTACCAGGGCATTGAATTCTACCTATCGCTGCGCCGGCTGAACAAAGAGGTCTACATGTTCAGTTACAACGGCGAGCCGCATAACCTGCGCATTCGCGCCAATCAGAAACACTACGCGACGAAGCTGAAGGAGTTCTTCGATTTTGAACTCATGGGCGCGCCCAAGCCGGATTGGATGGAGAAGGGGCGACCGTTCTTGGAGAAGGAACCCAACGGCCGCGCTGTCCCCACCGAGGACGAGATCGATGACGAGGAAGAGCAGCCGTAGCAAGATCTGTCGGGCTAGTTACCAGGTACCTATCCGCAAAGCCATCCCGACGGTTAGGCAGATGCTGTCGGGGTATGAAGCCACTGACGCCCGCAGCAGCCAGGTACGGGAGTAATCGACGCTACCCACGCGCAGCGTCGCCGTTCGCGTCGATGCGATACAAGGGAAATACCTGACTCCCACTCTGGGGCAGGAGGTCCGGGATGCGATCGAGAGCAAGCGCAAAGAATGGCCAACCAGCGCCGACTTTAACCCAGATCGCGTGATTCTGGATTACAGGATGAAAAATTCGAGTAAGTTGATAAACACGCTCATTCAGGACCTTGTCGAAGTACACCCACCGATTCACGAAAGGCCTGTACATGCTTGGTCGAATGTGCGCTCCGTCGAAGGTCACGTAGTTGAAGCGTTGTAATTCCTGTTTCAGCCCGCCGCTCCAGTTGATGCGCCGTTCGTCTGCCAGCACGAAGGAATCAACGTCAGGCTTAGGAGTTGTCCGCTTCCAGCGATCCACCTCGGCATTGTAGGTTTCGATGAAGGTCTTCATCCGGTCGGCGAGGGCGTTTGCTTTGAAGTCGTAGACCCACTCGTCGCGGTTCGACTTGAGGCCGTTGGAATGAAGCTCGAAGATTTCGGTGATCGGCAGAAAGGTCGCGTATTCTTCGGCGTTCTGAGGGATCAGCCAAGTGTGGCGGGCGTCGGGAGTGAGTTCCCGCCAGGGGACGGCGGAGGCGGTCTTGAAGAGGTCGAGTTCCAACAGTTTCTCGGTCTTGGTGGCGAACTCTTCAGCCCGGTAGTAAAACAGCTTCTTCACTTTGCCCTGCTTGCGCACCGCGAAGGTGACGCCGACGCCGACCTGGATGCCGAACACGTTGTGCGTGGTGCCGCTTAGCTTAGGGTTGCGGCGGACGTTGCCATGGAGGTCGATGTGCCGCACTTCGGTGTAGTCCTGCAGCAGATGCTTTCTCATTCCGTCGAAGGCGAGTTGATCGACGAAGCTGTTGTTGGAGACATAGCAGACGATGCCGTCGCGCTTGCCAAGTCGATCAATCGCCCAGCGGAAGAACTTGACGTACACATCCGAGAGGGCATTCTTATTCGATGCCGTGGAGTCTTTGGAATACGTTC
>JANXUM010000213.1 GCA_025356215.1 Bryobacter sp.
GGAGCCGACCAGCACCAGGATCATAAAGATATAGAAGGGTGCGAAGGCGAGGGGGAAAGTCCAAGGATTATGGGCAAGCGCGGCGATAATCAGGTCGGGCTTGAACCATTTGATAAATGGAACGTTCATTGCGGTCGAGTAGGTTCCCTTCGCGTTCAGCAGCAGGAGGACGAAACCGATGACCATGGCAACGAACACCTGAAGGGCGAATTTCTGCCGGGCGGTCAGTCCGAGGTTGCGCATCTTCTTGAGCTTTGTGTAGTCGTCGTAGAAGCCGATGGCACCGAAGCCCACAAGGCTTCCCATCGCGATCCAGACATGAACCACGCGGAGGTTGGCCCAGAGCAATGTGGGCACAAGGATGGAAATTACGATGAGCAGGCCGCCCATGGTTGGTGTGCCCGCCTTGGTCTGGTGGGACTGGGGACCGTCCTCGCGGATGAACTGGCCGATGGCCATCTCGCGGAGCTTGCGGATCATGCGCGGCCCGACGATCAGCGAGATGGCAAGCGCGGTGAGCAGCGCAAAGGCTGTGCGGAAGGTGACATAGCCGAAGAGCCTGAGCGGGCCATAAACGGGTTGTAGTTTCTCGAAGAGAAGCCAGTAGAGCATCGCTAAGCCAGGAACCTTTCGAGCGCAAGCTCTACGCGGGTGCCGCGGGAGCCTTTGAACAGAATGGTGTCGCCGGGCTGGGCGATTTCCTTCAGATAAGATCCGGCTTGCTCGGGAGTTTCAAAAAAGCACGCGGCGCGTGCTGATAGGCCAGCCTTCATTGCTGACTCGATTGTTAGTCGAGCCGCGCCGCGTATCCCAAGTAGCACAGAAAAACCACTCTCCGCCGCGTAGAGGCCTAGCTCGGCGTGGAGAGGCTCGGCCCAGTGGCCAAGTTCTCGCATCTCCCCCAGAACCGCGACGCGCCGGCCGGGCGCTGTATCGCGCACCAGGTCCAGCATCGCCTTGGCGGCATCCGGGTTGGAGTTGTAGCAATCGTTCCAGATCGTCATGCCATCGCGTTCGATGCGCTCTGTGCGCATCCTGGGCAATTCGATCCGGTGGGCGGCGTCGCTCAAGTGGCGCAGGGGAATTCCCCAGAGCCGAGCCACGGCGACAGCAGCCGCAATATTTAGAACACCGATTCGACCGGGCACCTGGGAGTGAAAGCGTTGCCCATCGATGGTGAAGTCGGCGCCGTGAGTTGTGTAAGTCACCTGAACGGCGCGGGTCTTGGCGTGATCGCTGAGACCGAAGGTTTCGGCGCGGCCGGCGAAGCGATCGGCGAAACGGGCGACGCGCGGGTCATCGGCGTTGAGCACGGCCACGCCATCGGCTGGCAGGGATTCGATCAGTTCGCGCTTGGCGGCGGCAACGCCGTCGATGCCGTCGAAGTTTTCGACGTGGGCGTAACCAACGTTGGTGACGACGCCGATCTGGGGTCTGGCAATCTCGCAAAGGCGCGCGATCTCGCCCGAGTGGTTCATCCCCATCTCGAGGACAGCCACTTCTGAGGCGTCATCGATCCGGAGTACGGACAGCGGCAGACCGATATGGTTGTTGAAATTGCCGGTGGTCTTGCTGACCGGCAGCCCGGCGGCAAGGAGCGCGGCAACGTTCTCTTTGGTGGAGGTTTTGCCCGCACTGCCGGTGATGCCGACAACGGTGCGGCCCCAACGGCGGCGGGCGGCGGCGGCAAAGTCCTGAAGCGCGGCGAGGGCATCGGCAACTACAATTTGCATGCCGGTCAGGCCGGGGATTTGACGCTCCACCAGGGCCGCGACCGCGCCGCGTTCGAAGGCTTGTTGGAGGTGGTCGTGACCGTCAGTGTTCTCGCCCTTGAGTGCGATGAAGAGGTCTCCGGACTTAACTTCGCGGGAATCGATCGAGTAGCCGCTGGCAAAAATATCTCCGAGACCGGCGATGAGGAGGGAGAGCGGCAACTTCATCGCGACATCCCTTCAAAGCCAAGAGAGGCCAAGGCGCGGCGCACGATGACGCGGTCGTCGAAGGGGAATTTAGTCTTGCCGATGATCTGATAGTCTTCGTGGCCCTTACCCGCGAGGATGATGATGTCGCCGGGGCGGGCCATGTTGATGGCCAGGCGGATCGCCTTTTCGCGATCGGGCTCGACGCTATGCGGAGTATCGTAGCGGCGAAGACCGACCAAGGCGTCGTTCATGATCGCGATCGGATCTTCAGTGCGCGGATTGTCGCTGGTGAGCACCACATAGTCGCTGGCCTCGGCAGCGGCTGCACCCATCAACGGGCGCTTGGTGCGATCGCGATCGCCGCCGCAACCGAACAAGGTAATGATGCGGCTTGGCTTGAGGGCCCGGGCGACGCGGATGGCGTTGCGAATGGCGTCATCGGTGTGGGAGTAATCGACGATCGCGAGAAACGGTTGACCGGCGTCCACACGCTCAAATCGACCGGGAACACTGGCGCAATTCTCAATACCCGCGCGGACGGCATCGATGGGAAGACCGTGCGCAAGCATGACCGAGGCGGCGCCTAGAATGTTGGCAACATTGAAATCACCGATCATGCGCGACTTGAACCCGTGTTGCCCCAAGGGACTTAGTAAGTCGAAGGCGACTCCGTCAAAGCCGGCCTGGATGTTGACGGCGCGAACGGTGGTGGGTGGACTGTCCGGGCGGAGGGCGTAACTCCAAAGTCTGGTCTCTGGCTTGAGCGGAATCCGCGGGCCAAAAGGATCGTCAAAATTGATGGCCGCGACGGCGGGGGGCGGCGCGTCCTGACCCGCGAAGAGTTCGCACTTAGCGGCAAAGTAGCTTTCCATGTCGCCGTGAAAATCGAGATGATCGCGGGTGAGATTGGTCCAGACGGCACCGGCAAAATGAAAGCCCCAGACGCGGCCCAGCGCGAGGGCGTGAGAGGAAACCTCCATAGAAACGGCCGCGCTGCCGTTGCCGCCGGCCATCAACTGGGCGAAGTGCTCGTACAACTCGACGCTCTCGGGCGTGGTGTTTACGCTTTGAAGGGTCTGATTCCCGATTCGATATTCGATGGTCCCGAACATTCCCGTATAGAGACCGGCGGCTTCGAGAATCGAAGCCATGAGGTAAGCCGTCGTTGTCTTTCCATTGGTTCCCGTCACGCCGAACAGGGAGAGCCCGTTGCGGGTGGGGTCTTCAAAAAGGCGGCGAGCGATCAGGGCGAGGGCCTTGCGCGCTTCGGGGACTTGGATCCAATCCGATTCCAGGCCCGGTGGCGGCGGGAGTTCACTGATAACCACCACCGCGCCTTGCGCCAACGCCCGCGAGGCGAAGTCGCGTCCATCGGCGTTCGCACCCGCAAAGGCGAAGAAAATCCACCCTTGTTTGATTCTGCGGGAATCGAAGTGAATGCCGCTGGCGACACGGGAGGCCAAGGCGGGCGCGAGTGGCGCACGCAGAGCGATTCCGGCGACTAAGTCAGCGATCCGTTTCGGGTTCAATCTATCTACCGTCCAAACCTCAACTTGATTTTTTGGCCGTAAGAAACCGGCTCTCCAGGAGCAGGGAGCTGTGAGCGAACCAATCCGCTGCCTGACGGATCGATACGAAAGCCTTTCTCAGACGCCGCCTCTAAGACAGCGCGCAGAGTAAGTCCCATGTAGTTGGGAGCCACGAGAGTGCTCTTTGTAACTTGGTCAGTGGAGTTTTCCACTTCTTCCACAGGTTTTTCCTCAGACAGCAGGGCGAAGGGCGCGTCATTCAAGGCTTCCCCTTTGATCGGGTCGCTTCTGGAGTCGTCAGGCAGATCTTTGGGGATGTTGAGGATGCGGAGCGCGGCGGCGGTAACATCGCTAAATACCGGCGCAGCGACGACACCGCCATACTTACTGGAGCCATTGAGTGTAATTACAGTGACGATGCGTGGGTCGTTGACAGGGGTGAAGCCCATAAAGGACGCATGGTACTTGTGCGTATAAGCTTTGGCTTTGAAGTCGTAGATTTGGGCGGAGCCGGTTTTCCCGCCAACCGAGTAACCGCGAATTTTGGCGCTCTTACCGGTGCCAGTGAGCACGACGTGCTCCATCATCTTGCGCATTTGGACGACCGTTTCAGGCGAGAGCACCGTCCGGCGGGGGGCGGTAGGCAGCTCATAACCTGCCTGCTTCATCTGAAAGCCTTCGTTGGAAGAAGAGCGAATCTGGCGGACCAAGCGAGCTGGGACGAGTTGGCCACCGTTGGCGATGACCGAGGCCCCTTGGCCGAGTTGCACCGTGGTCGCCATAATCTCATGGCCCATCGCTACCGAGCCAATGGAACTCTTCGACCATTTGGAGAGGCGCAACACGCGTCCGGAAGATTCACCGGGCATTGGCAAGCCGGTGCGGCTGCCGAAGCCGAAGAGCTTGATGTAGTCAAAGAATTTCTTCTCCGTAAGTTCCTGAGCAACGCGAATGGCGCCAATGTTACTTGACTTGGCGAGGATGTCTTCGACGGCAAGATAGCCGTAAGGATCGTGGTCGTGAATGACGCGGCCGAAGAGATTCAGTTTGCCGTTACCGCAGTGGAAGCTGGTGGTGGGCTTGACCTTGCCTTCCTGTATCGCGCTGGCGATGGTGAAGACTTTGAAGACGGAGCCGGGCTCGATGGGGCTTTGGAGAGCGAGATTTTGCCGGGCCTCGACATCGACGACCTTCAGATTGGGATTGTAGGACGGATAGCTGGCCATGGCGAGGATTTCGCCGGTGTGAGGATCCATGACAATGGCGCGGCCGGACCAGCAATTGTTTACCGCGACGGCTTCGGCGAGTAATTTCTCCAGTTCATACTGAACGCGGTAGTCAATGGTGAGGACGACGTCGTGACCCGGGAGCGGCTCCACTTCGACAACGCTTTCGAGGCCGCGGTGGCGGACGTCGGTAACCATGTTGGCGTAACCGGGGCGTCCGGCGAGTTCGTCCTCCAGGCCTTGCTCGACGCCACCGTTGCCGCGCTTCTCGAAATCGACCCCACCGAGGATATGAGCGGCCAATTGATCGTTGGGATAAACGCGGATGGAGGAGGATTCAAACTGGATCCAACCGAGGTGGAGACTCTTGAGGCGCTTGGCTTGATCCTGGCTGATTTGGTCGACGATCTTGAAGTACTTGCGCTTCTCCTCAAACTTGAGCTTCAGGTTCGTGAGCAGTTCCGCTTCGGGCACGGCGAGGATTTGGGAAAAGATCGAAGCCGCCACCTCGAGGCTGGGTACCTGTTGCGGGTTGACCACAACGGTTTCCACAGGGACGGTGATGGCGAGAATGTGCCCGTTGCGATCGTAAATGGTGCCACGGTGCGCGGGAATCTCGACCAGGCGAGTTTGTTGCGATTCGGCGAGTTCAGCATAGTAACCATGCTTGACGATTTGTAGGTAGAAGAGACGGGCCAGAACGGCCACGCCCCAGAGCACCAAAATCCGAAGGAGCCAGCGCGCTCGACGATCGACGGCTGGATGGATTGGCGCTGACATTCAATAACTCCTTGTAAGTTGGTAAAAAAATCAAGTAGAAGGCACCGCACAGCCCGCGCGGAACGCGGATGGGAGATGCCCTCTACTTGCCGGAGGGGAGACTGTTCATGGCGTAAGCGCCGCGGGGAGTGAGATGCTGCACCATCTGGGGCGCGGGATCGATCAGGTCCTGGGCGTTGGCCACTTCTTCTAATTTCTTGAGATTGGTGTGCCGGGCTTCGAGGGCTCGGAGTTCGGAAATCTCGCGCTGCAATTGATCCTGCTCAAGGCGCAGTTCTTGCACTTGCTTGCCAGCAACCATTCGGTAGGCACCGGGAAGCATCAAGCCGGTGAAGATGAAGGCGGCGGTGGCGACGGCGCCAGCTGCGCGCCAGGAGGTCTTGCGCTGAGCCGGATCGTCGGCGCGGACAACCATGGAGTTGTCGATTGACTTGGCTTCGAAGAAGAGGTCCTCACCCGGGAATGCGGGGAGCTTGCGGCGCGTCTTGGCGGCGGCGCGGGCGCGCGCGGCGGCACGCGGACGGCGACCGTGGGGCTGAGCGGTGTATTGTTGCTGATCGTATTCGTAAGCCAGTGCCGACATATTGTCCTCCTAAGTCGTTGCGTTCCATTCCATCGCCCGAAGCTTCGCGCTGCGCGAAGCGGGGTTCCTTCTCGTCTCGTCGTCGCTTGGTTTCACGACGTGCTTGGTCAGGATTGTGGCCTGGCCGGCACGCTGAAACTCCTGGTAGCGCTGCTTCAAGATCCTGTCCTCGGTACTCATGAAGCTCAAAGCCACGATCCGCCCTCCAGGCGCCATCAAACCGGGCAATGCCTCAAGTAATGCTTTCAACTCATCCATCTCGCGATTGACATACAACCGCAGGGCCATAAATGTCTTAGTGGCCGGCGATATTTTTGTATCCCGGGACCCGGCACCGTGACCGGCTAGCTGGGCAAGCTCTCCAGTCGTCGAAATGGGCCGAGCCCGGAACACTGCTCTGGCAATTGCCCGTGACCTCCATTCCCCGCCGTATTCATAAAGAATGTCGGCAATGTCTTTTTCGGAGAACGTATTCACTACGTCCGCCGCCGTAAGATCGTGTTCGGAGTCTCGCGACATCCGCATGTCCAGGGGCCCATCGAGACGGAATGAAAAACCGCGTTCGGCCTCGGTAAGCTGTTTCATGCTTACCCCGAGATCGACGAGTAATCCATCCAACTGTCCGATGCCCATCTGTCTAAACCTTTCGGCGAAGGTCGAGAACACTCCTTTGGTGGGGCGGATATTGGCGGCGTATTGCCGCGTATTCTCCACCGCCTCAGAAAGGCTCTCGCCGTCCCGGTCGTTCATGACCAGAACACCGGTATCGAGGAGGGCGGCAATTTGTTTGGAATGCCCCCCAAGACCGGCGGTCAGATCAGCCACCCGGCTATCGCCACGGACAGCCAGATAACTCAGCACCTCCGCGGACATCACCGGGAAGTGAACCATAAATCGTTTACCGCAATCCCGCCAGGCGCATGCGCTTTGCGGAGTCCGCCGGTTTCGCCCGGCCCTTCTCACGCATCGCTTCGTAACGCGTAGCGGTCATCACAACCAGGTGGTCGCGATCTTTACCCATCTGACAGGATGCGGGCAGCTCGGTAATGCCAAGCCGCTGCCGGAGAATTTGGGGGAGGTGAACCCGGCCATCCGTGTCAGGGGAGACGTCGTCCCCGAGATCCTTCATGCGGAAGAGCGTGTCTTCGGCGTCGTCCTGATAGTCGGCGTCCAGCGCCAACTGCTCAAGAAACGCACATTGCTTTACGAAGGCTTCTCGGCTATAAATCTGTATATCGAGTTCGTCAGATGACGTTAGAAAGAACTGTGACCCCAACGCTCCCATGTACCGCAAGAAAGCTGCTGGAATCTTCAGCCGGCCCTTGGCATCGACAGAACAGACGTGATAGCCCAAAGGGGCGACCGCGTCTCCGGGTTGGAGTTGCTCTGACAAGGTTGGTTTCCGGCTAAATCTGGGATGGCGGGCCATTCCGGGCCACCGCGCTCCACAAATTGATACTACGGCCAATCGAGCGGGTTTACAATACCCCGCGCTAATTTATTTGCATAGCCCTATGGGACTAACATTCGCCTTTTGTTCGACTTGGCGGGATTTGCTACATTAATAGGGCTATGCTAGGCCAGTCTTTATACGACATCGATCCCGGCGACGAGATGCCGGAAGTAGTGCGGATGATTGTGGAGATCCCGATGCACTCCGCCAACAAATACGAGTACGACGGGGAGTTCGGGATTTTCCGGCTGGACCGGAGCCTCTACGCGTCTGTGCATTATCCGGGCGATTATGGGTTCATTCCGGGAACGCTGGCCGAGGATCACGATCCGCTGGACATCCTGGTGCTGGTGACAAACCCCAGCATTACGGGGTGCCTGATGATGGTGCGGCCGGTGGGGATCCTGAACATGATCGACAGTAGCGAGCGCGATCAGAAGATCCTCGCGGTACCGACGCGGAACCCACGTTTTGAACAGGTGCACACGATCGATCAGGTGTTCCCGCATACACGGCGGGAGATTGAGCACTTCTTCACCATCTACAAGGAGCTTGAGGGCAAGCGCACGGTGATGGAGGGCTGGGGCGGGCCGAAGGAGGCGCGCAAGGCGATCCTGGAATCGCGCCAGAGCTATCTGGAATCGAAAGAAGCTCCCGGCAAGCCGCTCTAGATTTTTCTCTTGCTATCGTAGTGACGACCTGCTAGATTTTCAGCATGTGCTGGAAATCTAGCAGGTTACGATGAGTGAACCATTAAGCCGCCGCGAGCGGCAGATCATGGATATTCTACACCGGCTTGGGCAGGGGACTGCGGCCGATATTGAAGCGGCGTTGCCGGACGCGCCGAGTTACTCGGCGGTACGGGCGCATTTGCGGACGCTGGAAGACAAGGGCCATGTGCGGCATGAGACGGAGCAGTTGCGCTATGTCTTTTTTCCGACAGTGAATCCGGAGCGGGCGCGTAAGTCGGCGTTGCGGCATTTGGTGGATACCTTCTTTGGGGGATCGGCGACAGAGGCGGCGGCGGCGCTGCTGGACCCGAAGTCGGCGAAGCTGCCGAAGGCCGACCTGGACCGGTTGGCTCGGTTAATTTCCGAGGCGCGGAAGGAGGGGCGATGATTTACTCTTCCACTCTCACGCTGGCGATGCAGTCGGCGCTGTTGTTGGCGACGGCGGGGGTTGTGACTTGGTTGCTACGGCGACGGGGGGCGGCACTTCGGCATTCTGTCTGGACGCTGGCGTTGGGGCTGGCGCTGTTGCTGCCGTTTTGGCCGGAGCGGAGTTTCAGGGTGGTTGTGCCAATGGTGGGGAGCGGCGCGATGCGCATTGTCGTCACGGCTGAGGACGGGCCGGTACGGAGCAACATGGACGTGGGCTCGATGCTGATGAATGTATGGCTGGCGGGTGCGCTGGTACTGCTGGCTCGCATCGGAGTGTCGCATCTGCGCGGGGCGATCTTATGGCGAAAAGCTCGCGACTGGGAGCACGGGGCGTCGCTGGCACCGGGCATTTCTGTTCCGATCGTAATCGGGCTTTGGAGCCCTAAGATTCTGTTGCCTCTGGAGACCGTCGACTGGGACGCGGACCGCCTGGAGGCGGTGCTGGCGCATGAGCGGATGCACGTTCTGCGCCGCGATCTTCTTTGGCAACTTTTGGCGCAGATTGCCTGTGCCGTTTATTGGCCCAATCCGCTGGTTTGGCTGGCCGCGCGCTTTCATCATATGGAGTGCGAACAGGCCTGTGACGACGGCGTGCTGCTGACCGGCGTGAGGGCGACCGATTATGCGGATCATCTGGTGTCGATCGCCCGCAATCTGCAATCCAATCCACAATTTGAAGGAGGGCTGTCCATGGCCACAACGTCTACTCTGGAGCGGCGGCTTAGCGCGCTGCTCAATCCACTTACTTCCCACCAACCGCTTACACGCGGCATGTTAGTCACTACCGCGGCGCTGGG
>JANXUM010000338.1 GCA_025356215.1 Bryobacter sp.
GAACGGTTCCGCCCTCCGGGCGAACCCAGGCTCCACTACAGCCAGCCCGCCCCAAAGCAGGATCATCAGAACTGAGAGAGACTAGCTGGAAGGTAGGCCAAATGTGAGCATCAAAGTGGGCCACGCCGGAGTATCGAACACAAGGATGGAGGGACACCGTTGCAACCACTCGGCGCACGGTCATGCGCATGCCGCGAATCCACGGCTGCCCATTCATCTGCCCATTCATCTGCCCGGGGTCTGCGGTCATGCGGTCGAGATACCACATGGTACTTGGCAAGGTAAGGGTAGACCACGCGGGGGGTGGCTGCTTAGTGCGGCTTTCATTTGCTCGAAGTTTAATACCCCATTGGGGACAGACCCACAAATCGGGTCAGTCCCCGCTTTCGAGTCCCCGCTTTCGTCCCTGCTTTTGCGGTGACGGATTTTTTGGGGATTTATTTGGCTTGTTTTCAGTGGGTTGGCTGATTGTCGCCGCTGAGCTGCCTTTCGCCTGTTGTGGAATTGACAGTATGAAACAGCCTTTTGTTTTTCGTTCTTTTAAACGCCGCATTGCCCGAGTTGGGGAAGTGTTGAGCGAACATTTGCAGTGGATCGTCGATATCCTGCTGGCCCATGCGCCGGCGCGGGATGCCGTTCTGGCTCGCTACCGCAGTCTGGCGGCTACGCCTTGAATCAGTTTTTTGCCAAGCTGGGTGACCTTGTCCCCGGGGCAGACTTTGTTCCCGATGACGCACAGGCTCGCGTTCTCAATAGCGATGCCCGACGTGTGCTTCTTTGTTGCTCCCGACAGTTTGGCAAGAGCACTACCGCCGCGCTGCTGGCCGCTCGGACTGCTCTTGCTAAGCCAAAATCGGTTGTGGTTTGCGTTAGCCCGACGCTGAGACAAAGCGGGGAGCTGATTCGTAAGGTGCGGGAGTTTTTGGGAGTGAAGAGCGCCGGGTTGCATGTTGAGCTGCCCAATGGGAGCCGGGTTTTGGCTGCTCCCGCTCGCCAGGGGACCGTTCGCGGCTATAGCGCCGTGAGCCTGTTGATTGTCGACGAGGCGGCACAGGTGGATGAGGATGTCTATCGGGCAGTGCGGCCGATGCTGGCGGTGGGCGGGGGGCGGCTGATGTTGCTCTCGACTCCGTTTGGGCAGCGGGGATTCTTTTGGCGCGAATGGAGCACAGGGGGCGAGGGGTGGCTGCGGATTGAAGTGAAGGCGACCGAGTGTGGGCGCATTCCAGCGGAGTTTTTGGAGGAGGAACGCGCGGCGATGGGGGAGGAGTGGTTTGCGCAGGAATACCTTTGCAGCTTTGTGGGCATGGAGAATGCCGTGTTTCGCGCGGAGTGGATTGCAGCCGCCGAGGCGCGGGGCTTGTCGCAGCGGAGGTTGTTTGTATGAGTGTCGCGGTGCGGCGTTGCCACATTGGCGTCGATCTGGGGAAGAAGCAGAACCATAGCGCCATTGTGGTGGTGGAGCAGTTGCTGTTGACGACCGGGCGGAAGGATCCGCTAACCTTTGAACCGCTTTGGGAGCAGCGGATGACAGTGAGCCACATTGAGCAGTTGAAGCTGGGTGTCGAATATGTCGCGATTGTCGAGCGACTGCATGCTTTGACCCATTGCCGGGAGCTGGACGCGGAGGTGCTGACGACTTGTGTGGATGCAACGGGATTGGGGGAGGTGGTGATGGAGTTGCTGCGGAAGCGGGGGCTGCGGGGGGAGCTGATGCCGGTGGTTTTTACTGGGGGGCGGAATGTGGGTTATGCGACGGGGGCGTATACGGTGCCGAAGCAGGAATTGGTGCAGGGCGTGGCGCTGCATCTGGAACAGGGGGAACTGGGTGTGGCGGCGGGGGTGCGGGAGTGGGAGGCTTTGCGGGGGGAGTTGTTGAGCTTGCGGGGGAATCGGGGCGTGGGGGGAGTGACTTATGAGAGCGCCGGAAAGCATGACGACCTGGTGATGGCGCTGGGATTGGCTTGCTTTGGGGCGCGACAGCGGCGGGTGGCGGGGGAGGTGGGGAGCAAGCGGTTGTTCTGGTGAAGGGGATGATTAGGGCTTTCTTTTGTTGAGGTTGATGCCGGGGGCTTGGAGCTCGGCGTCTTCGTACTTTTGCTTTGCGGCGGGGGTGAGCTGGACGGCGGGGGGGCGGTCGGGGTGTTTGGGGTCGGCACAATAGGTGAGGGTGAGGCGGGATTTGAGACGCTCGCGCATGTCGCGCAGGTAGTCGGCTTCGGGGAATTTGTCGACTGCGCCGCCCGTGCTTTGGGCCAAAAGCTCCACCGATTGTTGGCCGACCTGGGCGGGGCGTTGGCCGGGGGCTTCGTTGCCGAGACTGGGCGGGGGGACGTTGAGGCGGGGGATGATGCGTTTGGGGGCGGGGTCGATGGCGAGGTCGAGGGTGACCCGTTCTTCGATCAGGTTGGCGGCGAGTTGTTCGACGCGGATTTGCGAACCGTTGTCCTGGTTGTCTCCCAACAGGAAGATCGCTCTTTGGCGGCCGGGGATGGGCTTGCCAAAGAGTTTTAGGGCGTCGACGACACCGTACAAGGGGCGGGCGATTTGAAGGCTGTAGCCGTCGGCACCTTTTTCCATCGCTAAGCGGATCTTTTCTTCGTCGTGGGACCAGGCGAGTTGGCGTTTGGTGGAGACGCCGTAGGTGAGGACGGAGACTCGATCTTCGGGGAGCAGCGATTTTACGAAGAGGGCAGCCGCGCCGGCGAGGAAGCCGCCTCTCGATCGATCTTCGATCAGGACGACGATGTCTGCGGGGAGACGCGCGGCGAGAGAGAGGGGCGGGGCGCCTTCAATTGCGAAGTCGGCGGGGGTGAGGCCGGCGATGGGCTCTCCGATGTTGCGTTGCTGGACTTGAACGGTGATCTCTCGCTGGGGGCATTGCGCATTTGCGCTTGCTATGGCGACCAGGGCTGAGAGAAGACTTCGCATGACTACTAGTCTCGCTAAACTGAGGGTTCCTTATGGGCGACAAAGCACCTTTTATCCATTTGCACTGCCACACCGATTATTCGCTGTTGGACGGGGCTTGCGAGATTAGCCAGATGATGCAGGTGGTGGCCGAGCAGAAGTCGCCGGCGATAGCGATGACCGACCATGGGAATTTGTTTGGCGGGGTGGAGTTTTTGAACGCGGCCAAGGGGGCGGGGATCAACGGCATTCTGGGTTGCGAGATGTATGTGACCAACCAGCCGGCGAGCGTGAAGAACCCGGCGAATCGCTATCATCATCTGGTTTTGCTTTGCGAGAACGAGGTGGGGTACCGGAACCTGATTGAGCTGGTGTCGAGCGGGTACATCGATGGGTTCTACCAGAAGCCGCGGATCGATAAGACGCTGCTGGCGCAGCATACGAAGGGGTTGATTTGTTTGTCGGGGTGCTTGCGGGGGGATGTTCAGGAGACGCTGCTGGCGGGCAAGTACGACGAGGCGCGGCGGATGGCTTATGAGTATCAGGACATGTTTGGGAAGGGGAATTTTTACCTTGAGCTGCAGGACCATGGACTGGAGCCGGACAAGAAGCTGATTCCGGAAATGTATAAGCTGGCGCTGGATACGGGGATGCCGCTGGTGGCGAGCAATGACGCGCATTATTTGCGGGCGTCGGACCCGGGGGCGCATGAGGCGATGCTGTGCATACAGACGGGGAGGACGTTGTCGGACCCGAACCACATGCGCTTTGACACGCCCGAGTTTTATCTGAAGACGCGCGGCGAGATGGAGAAGCTGTTTGGGGATACGCCGAAGGCGCTGGATGCGACGTGGGACATTGCGCAGCGCTGCAAGCTGGAGCTGGCGAAGGTAAGCAACCCGTTTCCGAGCTTTCAGATTCCGGAAAACCAGACGATCGATAGTTATTTTGAGTGGGTGGCGCGGGCGGGATTTGAGAAGCGGCGGGCGCGGTTGGAGCTGTTGGCCGGGGCTGGGGTGCTGCGTTATCCGCTGGAGGTGTATGAGGAGCGGCTGACGCGGGAGATCCGGATTATTCAGCAGATGAAGTTTCCGGGTTACTTCTTGATTGTTTGGGACTTTATTCGGCATGCGAAGGAGTCGGGGATTCCGGTGGGGCCGGGGAGAGGGAGCGCGGCGGGGTCGCTGGTGGCGTATGCGATGAACATTACGGACATTGATCCGCTGGAGTATAACCTGCTGTTTGAGCGGTTTTTGAACCCGGAGCGGGTGTCGATGCCGGATATCGATATCGATTTTTGTACGCGCGGGCGGGGGGACGTGATTAAGTATGTGACCGAGAAGTATGGGCGCGAGCAGGTGGCGCAGATCATTACGTTTGGGACGCTGGGGGCGCGGGCGGCGATCAAGGACGTGGGGCGGGTGATGGACATCGGGTTTGCGGAGGTGGAGAAGCTGACGAAGCTGGTGCCGACGCAGCCGTTGAACATCAAGCTAAAGCAGGCGATGGAGATGGAGCCCAACATGGGCGAGATGGCGAAGGGGGATGCGCGGATTCAGGAGCTGTTGGATATTGCGTTGCGGCTGGAGGGGATGGCGCGCAATGCATCGATCCATGCGGCGGGGGTGGTGATTTCTCCGCGGCCGCTGAAGGAGATTGTGCCGCTTTATCGCACGAACAAGGACGAAATTGTTACGCAGTACGACATGGTGGGCCTGGAGAAGCTGGGCCTGTTGAAGATGGACTTTTTGGGCTTGACGACGTTGACGATTATTGCGGATACGTTGAAGCTGATCGAGAAGCATCGCGGGGAAGTGGTGGTGGTGGAGGATTTGCCGCTGAACGACAAGGCGGCTTATAAGGTTTTTAGCGACGGGCAGACGTCGGGGATTTTTCAGTTTGAGTCGGATGGCATGAAGGACATTTTGATCCGCTATGCGCCGGACCGGCTGGAGGATCTGATTGCCTTGAACGCGCTGTACCGGCCGGGGCCGATGAGCATGATCGACGACTTTATCGACCGCAAGCATGGGCGCAAGGAGGTGACCTATGAAGTGGCGGAGATGAAGGAGATTCTGGAAGAGACCTATGGCGTGATGGTGTATCAGGAGCAGGTGATGCAGATGGCCAACACGCTGGCCGGGTATAGCCTGGGGGACGCGGATTTGTTGCGGCGGGCGATGGGTAAGAAGAATTTGGCGGAGATGTCGGCGCAGCGGGAACGGTTTTTGGCGGGGGCGGCGAAGAAGGGGTTTGCGACGAAGAAGGTGGAGCGGGTGTTTGACCTGATGGAGAAGTTTGCGGGGTATGGGTTTAACAAGAGCCACTCGGCGGCGTATGCGTATTTGGCCTATGTGACGGCGTATTTAAAGGCGAATTACAACGTTGAGTTTATGAGCGCGCTGCTGACGTCGGAAACGGGGAACACGGCGAAGGTGGTGCGCTACATCAATGAGTGCCGGGAGCGTAAGATCCCGGTATTGCAGCCGAGCGTGAACATCTCGGACTTGAACTTTACGCCGGCCGAACAGGCGATCCGATTTGGGCTGGGGGCGATCAAGAACGTGGGGGCGGGGGCGGTGGAATCGATCGTGAAGACTCGCGAAACGAATGGCAAGTTTAAGACGCTGTACGAGTTTTGCGAGACGGTGGACATGACGGCGGTGAACCGGAGGGTGATTGAATCGCTGATCCGGTGCGGGGCGATGGATGAGCTGAAGGGGACGCGGTCGCAGAAGATGGCGATATTGGACGCGGCCATCGAGACGGGGCTGCGGGCGTCGCGGGATCGGAATTCGGGGCAGTCGGGGCTGTTTGGGGATATGTTTTCGGGAGGGGAAGAGAAGCATACGGAGGGAGAGATGCCGCGGGTGCCGGATTGGGATTCGGTACAGAAGTTGAGTGGGGAGAAGGAGCTGTTGGGGTTCTATGTGACGGGGCATCCGCTGGACCGGTACAAGGACAAGATTGGAGATTTGGGGAACCAGACGACGGCGACGCTGGTGGGGTTGGAGCGTGGGGTGGAGGTGAAGATTTGCGGGATGTTGAACGCGATCCAGCGCAAGCGCAACCAGAAGCAGGAGATGTGGGCGGCGATGCAGTTGGAGGATTTGCACGGGACGGTGGACTGCATGGTGTTTGCGTCGAAGTTTGAGGGGTTGGCGAAGTCGTTGGAGGAAGACAAGGCGGTGATGTTGACGGCGAAGGTGTTGGTGGACGAGGGGACGCCGCCGAAGTTATCGGTGCAGGATGTGGTGGCGTTGGACAACGCGCGGGTGAAGTTGCCGTCGATGGTGCAGTTGCGAGTGAGGTTGAACGGGGGTGAGGCGGAGCGGGCGCGCGCGCTGGAGGAGTTGATTGCGAGGAAGCCGGGGACGGCGGGAATCCGGATGATATTGGAAAAGAGCCGCGACTTTTCGCTAACATTGGATTTGACGCCAAAAGTGAGAGCGGATAAGGAATTCCAAGGCGAGCTGGCTAAGCTCTTTGGGCCGAATTCTTTTGAAGCCTCGGGCGAAGCCTAAACGATGTCCCAGAACGACATTACCGCGCGCATCCATGCGTTACATCCCGACAGTACACCGGCACCGGTGGAGACGGGACCGAATCCGGCTTATCTGAAGGTACAGTTGGCGCGACATCCGCGGCGACCGCACGCCTCCGACTATATCGAGCGGATTTTTACGGGGTTTAGCGAGCTGCATGGGGATCGCGCTTATGGGGACGATTTGGCGATCCTGGGCGGTTACGCGTTTTTGGACGGGGCGCCGGTGATGGTGATTGGGCAGCAGAAGGGGCGCGACACAAAGCAGAAGCTGGCGCGGAACTTTGGGATGCCGAAGCCGGAGGGGTATCGCAAGGCGATGCGGCTGATGTTTTTGGCGGAGAAGTTTCGGCGGCCGATTGTGACGCTGATCGACACGCCGGGGGCGTACCCGGGAGTGGACGCTGAGGAGCGGGGGCAGGCGGAGGCGATCGCTTATAACCTGCGGGAGATGTCGCGGTTGAGCGTGCCGGTGATTGTGGTGGTAATTGGCGAGGGCGGCAGTGGCGGAGCGTTGGGAATGGGCGTGGGAAACAGGATTTTGATGC
>JANXUM010000396.1 GCA_025356215.1 Bryobacter sp.
CCGCCGAAGCCAGCGCCGCAAGTGCTCCTCGCTCTCGATCGACGCCAGATTCTCGAGCAGACTCAAAAACACTTCCTGCGTCAAATCCTCGGCCACCGCGCGATTCCCGAGCGCCCTCAACACGATGGAAAACACCATCGATTGATGCTCGTGAACCATCTCGGTAAACCCCGGCAAGTTGCCCATCTATCTCTCAATACGACGCATCCGCACCATCGAATGCAGAAATCTAACTTTTCCCCCGCCCAAGCTGTTCGACGATCTTAGTCGCTTCCTCCACCGCCCGCGCCAGCACGCTGCGGATCTTGCCGTCCTCCAGCATCAACAAGCCCCCGATCGTGCAGCCGGCTGGCGTCGTAACGTCGTCACGCAAAGAAGCCGGATGCCGCCCCGTCTCCTGCACCATCCGCGCCGAACCCAGCATCGTCTGCGCCACCAGTTCCATCGCCAAGTCCCTCGGCAACCCTACACGGACCCCCGCGTCCGCCAATGCCTCCATCACCAGATACATATACGCCGGGCCAGAGCCGCTCAACGCCGTGATCGCGTTGAAGTAATGCTCTTCCACCTCCAGCGCCTTTCCGACGCTGTGAAAAATCTTCTCGGCCACCGCCAGATGCTCCGGCAGCGCGTGCACTCCGCCACAGTAAACCGTGACGCCGTGACCCACCAGGCATGGAGTATTCGGCATCGCGCGAATCACCGGATTCCCTGTCGTCAGCAACCCTTGTAACTTCTCCGTGCTCACGCCCGCCAGAACGCTGATCACAAGCGTGTCCGCCCGCAACCCGGACGCGTTCAATTTCTCGGCAACCCGCGCGGCCTGATTCGGCTTCACCGCCACCAACAGTATGCCGGCGTCAGCCACCGACTCCTCATAGTCCCGGCTCGCGCGCACACCCAATGCCGCCGCAACCTCATGACAACTGGTCTCGGTCTTGGACGCGGCCCAAGCCTGTTCCCGCGTCAGCAAGTCATGGTCCAGCATCCCCTTCAACAACGCGGACCCCATCACTCCAGCCCCGATCACCCCAAGCTTCCGCCCAGGCGCTAGAATTGCCTCGCTCATCGTGTCCCCCTTAGTTTCGCCGCGGACCGTTGAAATGCCTTCGCCGTAATCCCGGCGCGATACTCCGCCAATTGCTTCCCCAATTCGATCGTCTTCGCAATCGGTGCCTCGTTCACCCCATGTAGCGATAACAGCCCCGCCTTGGCCCGCTGTTCGGCCCGGATCAACTTTGGGTCCAACGCCGCAATCTGCGCCTCGTAGTAAATGTCGTCGTGTATGTTATTGCGCGTATGTGCCGGGCGGTCCGCCTTCTCCCCCGGACCAGGTGTCTTATCGATCTGTACGATCCCCTTACTCTTCAAGAAGTCGTAACTCCACGGGTCCTCCGTATAATACTCTTTCAAGTAATGCACCCGCGCCGCCCCAGCCTTCCACTTGACGTTTAATACTTTTGCCACCGCTTCCATGCCTTTTTGATTTCCGCCGCTATCTCCGAGTAACACAATGTCGGTAAAGCCATGTGCTTTGTAACTCCTGCAGATATCCGTCAGTAACGCTTCAAACGTCGACTCTTCAACGCTAATCGTCCCCGGGTACCTCATATGACTCGTTGCCTTCGGTTCAATCGCTCCCTCCGGTACAAACCTTACGATCGGCGCAAGCAGAGTGTTCCCCATCGCCCGCGCAATATACGGAAGTCCAGTCTGCAGTACAAAGTTGTGTTTCCCTCCCGCCACATAAGGCCCATTCTGCTCAATGCCCCCGGTTGCAATAATCACCGTCGTCTTGCCCGCCTTCACCGCGTCGCGCACTTCCATCCAGGTCAGTTCTTCCGTCCAAAGGCTGTCCCCCGCCGCAATCGGCCGCGGCGCGTCCAGCGCAACATTGCCCTGCGCCAGAACGGACGCTAGAATAACAACCGAAAAGATCATAAGTGCCTATTATATGCCGATTTCTCTTGACACCTCTTGTAAGTGGATCTACTATCTATATCGGGCCTGGTTGCCCAACATGAATCCCTCCTCTCCGATCTAAAGCTCCGCTTTAGTATCTCCAAACCCTCTTCTTAGAAATCGAAACTCCTGAAAGGAGACCTGTCCCATGTGGTTCTTGTGGATTTTGGTCTTGTGCGCCATCGGGGCGCTATTTGTATATCTCAAGTCTTTTCATCGCATTGGCCCCAGCCAGGTCGGCTTGGTCACCAAACGCTTCTCAAACAAGAAGCTCAGCGAAGACAATCTCATCGCCTTCGATGGCGCCGCCGGCTACCAAGCCGAATTGTTGATGCCGGGACTCCGTTATCGCCAGTGGCCCATCTACGCCGTCCAGAAGTTCCCGTGGGTGCAGATCCCCGCTGGCCAAATCGGCGTCGTCCTCGCCCAAGTCGGCGAGCCCCTGCCGGTTGGTGCCAAAAGCGCCGTCTACAAGCCGGAATTTGGCCAGTTCGCCGACCTCACCGCATTCATCAAAGGCGGCGGCCAAAAGGGCGTTCAGCGCCCCGTTCTGCCTCCCGGTACAACGCTTCCGATGCACCCTGTCGCCTTTATGGTCGTCACTCGCGACTATACCTTTGGCCTGCCGGTGAACCCGGAGCTCAGCTCCAAAGGCGGCGCGATCGGCCCCGCCAGCTTCCACCTCCGTGAAGAGGACTTCGAAGTCCTGCGTATCCAGCGCGGTACCGATGTCGGCGACCGCGTCGGCATCGTCACCACCCTCGAAGGCAACCCTCTAGGCTCCGGCGACATCGCCAGCCGCCTCGGAGGATTCAACGACGTCGTCGAAATGGAGCAGGCCAATGCCTCTGACCTCGACATCGTCGAAACCCTTCTTGGCTCCAAAAACGAGCTCCACAACAACTACCAGGACTTTCAGTCCTTCCTCGATCAAGGCGGCAAAATCGGCCTCCAGCATGATCCGTTGCTTTACGGTGCCTACACGATCAACCCCTTCCTCGTGAAGGTGGAGTTGGTTCCAATGCTCGTTATCGAGCAGGGCCAAGTCGCCGTGATCAAGAGCTACGTCGGGCTTCCACCACGAGATACATCCGGCACCGAATTCAAGTTCGGCACCCTGGTGCTTCCTGGGCATCGCGGCATTTGGCGCGAGCCGCTTCGCACCGGCAAATACCCGATCAACCCCTATTGCTACAAGGCTGAGATGGTTCCCACCGCCATCCTCACTCTCAACTGGGCAGAGCGCGTCTCGGCGGCTCACCACCTGGACGCCAAGCTTGAAACCATCACCGCCAAAAGCGCCGAAGGCTTCATCTTCCGCATCGACCTCCAGGTGCAGATCCATGTCTCGGACACCAACGCGCCAAAAGTGATCCTCACTGTCGGCACGATCAACAACCTCGTCGACGAGGTCCTCCAGGCCGCTGTCGGCAACCACTTCCGCGATACTCTCCAAGCCATGCCCGCCATCGGCTTTATCGAGCGCCGTCAGGAAGTCCAGCGAGCCGCTTTCGAGCGGATCTCCGCACAGCTCTCGATCTACTTCGTCGAAACCAAGGGCGTCTATATCCAGGACGTGTTGTTTCCTGAAGATTTAGTCAAGGTACTGACTCAACGCGAAATCGCCAAGCAGGAAATCGCCACCTTCGAGCAACAGCGCCAAGCCCAGGACCAGCGCATCCGCATGGAACAAGCCCGCGGCACCGCCGACATGCAGGCCGAACTGGCCAAGTCCGCCGTCGGCGTCACGATCAAGACCAACCAGTCCGACGCCCGCCGCGCCGAGGCCGCCGGTGAGAGCTTCTATATCTCTGAAACGGGCGCAGCCAAAGGCGCTGAAGTCCGCGCCATCGGACTCGCCAAGGCCGAGGCCTACGATGCCCAGGTCAAGAGCTTTGGTGCCAACGCCACTGCTTTCGTCAACGCCATCGACGCCCTGTCCAAGAGCGGCAATCGCTTCGTTCCCGAGATCTTTGTCTCCGGCGGCGGCGGTGGTGGCGGTGCGATCGACGGCCTGGCGGCAACGCTCATGAAGTATCTGAGCGATCGGCCAAAGGCCTAACCCCAAAGGGGTCTTCATTCGACTTTCAGAATCCGGCGCTATGCTGGTGACGATTCTGAGCCAACCATGAAGACCCCCTTTCTCCTTTCCCTTTCCTTGGCTGCGGCCCTGCTGCCGGCCGCCGACATGCAAATCGTCAAAAAACTCCCGATTTCCGGCCCCGTCGGCGGTTGGGACTACCTCACACTCGACGCTCCCACTCACCGTCTCTACATCTCCCACGCCACTCAGGTTGAGGTGATGGATCTAGAAACCGGCAAGTCCGTCGGCTCCATCCTCGATACCCCCGGTGTCCACGGCATCGCCATCGTCCCCAAAGCCAAACACGGCTTCACCACCAACGGCCGCGAAAACAAAGTTTCGATGTTCGACCTTGCCACGCTCAAGACCATCAAGAAGATCGACGTCGGCAAGGGTCCGGATGGCATCTATTTCGATGCCGCCTCCAATCGCGTCTTCACCAACAACCACGGCTCGCATGATTCCACCGTGCTCGACGCCACAACCGGCGAAGTGGTCGGCACGCTCGCCCTCGCTGGCGACGGCGAACAACACGCCGCCGGCAAGAACGGCCTCATCTGGGTCGCCAGTGAGGACACAGCCGAAGTCGTCGCCTTCGACCCCAAGTCAATGAAGGTCGTAAAGCGCGTCCCCATCGTCTCCGCCAAAACGCCCACTGGCATGGTCTACGACGCCAAGACCGACCGCATCTTCGTCGCCTGCCGTGAAAACCCGATGATGATCGTCATCGACGCCACCAGCGGTAAAGAGGTCGCCAAGTTCCCGATCGGCACCGGGGCGGACTGGGCCGAGTTCGACCCCACCACCAAGCGCATCTTCGTA
>JANXUM010000410.1 GCA_025356215.1 Bryobacter sp.
CTCGAGACTTGAGACCTTGCGGGCGCGCAGGGCGGCGGCGGCTTGGACGAGGGTCATTTGGATTCTCCGAGGCTGCCCGGGCCGGTCGCGTCAAAGGTGCAGTCGGGGTCGAGCTCGCCGTTGACTTTGGCTTTGAGCGGGGCGAAGTTACCGTAGTTGGTGGCCCAGATCCTGGTGAGGGCGGCGCGCTCGGCTTCGGTGTGGTTGGGGTAAACGGCTTCGGTGAGCTTGGCCCAGTCGGGAGGAGGAAGGTCCGGCATGAGGCCTAGTTTATCGCTACCGGCTCTGGTAGGGGCCGTGGATGGCGAGCACTTTCATCGACTCGTCCCCGTCCTCGACGATGACGACGCGGAAGGTGGCGCCGCCGGGGTCGACGCGGATAAGGATGTGGCCTTGCGAGCTCTTGAGCGAGTTCAGCATGGGACCGATGACGTCGCGATTGGCTTGAGCCATGTTGGTGGCGAAGACGTCGCGCGGGCCGGGGTAGACGCGCTGGGACAGCACGCGATCGAGCACGTCGTGGGCGGGGTGATCGGATGACCAGACAGGATCGATCACGACTTGCGGCCTTGTGCTGGCGAGGTAGAAGGCGTTGGTGGAATCGCGATTGCCGTGGTGGTTGAGGATGACTGCTTCCAGCGGGCCGACGGCTTTTGCGACCGCGGACTCCATGTCCTCCCAGGGGGCGCCGCCCTCGCGGGTGCGGCCCGGGATGTCGCCGAAAGTGCCGTAGTCAAATTTGCCGTAGCTGAGCTTGAAGCCGAGGCTGCGGCGGTTCTCATCGGGACGATCGGCGGGGGCGAGGTCCTCCATGCGCGGGTATTGCTGGCGAGTGTTGTCGGCGACGCCGGTCCAGACTTCGGTGTTGACCAGGACGTTGCGGACTTGGAAGTTGGGATACTTTTGCGGGGCGCGGCGGAGGACGATCTGATTGGCGCGACCGGCGGCAAAGCGCTCTGTGTCGACTTGTTTTTGTTTGAGGAAAGCTCGGTATTTGTCGAGCATCGGGACTTGGTAGGGCTCGAGGCCTTCGTAGTTTGGCCAACCGCGATCGAGCATTTTGCGAATTGGCAAGCGGGCACCGACGTCGGCCATGCCGGCCATGTGATCGTCGTGGAAGTGCGTGAGCAGGGCGTAGTCGAGGGCGGGCGAGGGGAGGACGCGGGCGGCGTAGCGGGCGATCCATTCACCCGGAGGGCGGGAGGCGTCGGGCTTGGCGGGGACGCCACGAGGGCCTGCGTTGCGGCCGAGGTCGCCGGCGTCGAGCAGCATCGATGTGCCGTCGGGGAGGATGAAGAGCGTTGCGTTACCGCGGCCGGTGTTGATCTGGTGGATGTCGAGGGTGCCTTCGGTCCAGGCGGGCAGGGGCTGGTTGACTTGCTGGGCGAGTAGCGGGGCGAGGGCGAGGAGAAGCGGGAGCATCGATTTGATTTTACGTTGGTGCTGAAGGGGGATTGTGTCGATCCTCATGCAAAAAGAAGGCGAACTGATGACGATCGATGACGTGGGCGCTGGAGAAGGGGCGATTCGGCGAGCTTCGCCGCTGAGAAACACGCCGCGAGCTACCGCGGCCTGACCCGCTCGCTACGCGAATCCGCGACGTCGCTGGTGGGATACCAATGGGGTAGCTTAGAGGAGTGATCCAGAAAATTGGTTTGTTGGTTTGTGCTCTTGCGTTTGTCGGCGTTGGACAGGATGAGACTTTGCCTAAAGAGGCTCTGATGGAGACCGCCGCTCTAGCCAAGGCCATTGAGGGCGGGAAGGCGCCTGTTGTCATTGCCGTTCCTTTTGCGGTGCTTTATCGTGCCAAGCGTATTTTGCATGCCGTCGATGGCGGGGTGGGGTCGAGGCCCGAGGGGATTGAGAAGTTGAAGTTGGCTGTCGCGAAGCTGCCCAAGGACGCCGACATTGTTGTCTATTGTGGGTGTTGCCCGATGGACAAGTGCCCGAATCTGCGGCCCGCATTTCGCGCGTTGAAGCAATGGGGCTTTACGCACGTGCGCGCCCTTAATGTTCCTACCAATATGCACACGGATTGGTACACGAAGGGCTATCCAACCGAGCAGGCTCCGACGCCGCCGACGCCTTAGAATTTAGCGAGTGGATGTTATGAAATACGCGATGTTGATTCTTGGGGTTGGCTTGATGGCGGCACAGACCGGACGACCGAAGTACCCCGCGGCGGAGAAGAGCGCGCAGGTGGATACTCTGCATGGCACCAAGGTTAGCGACCCTTATCGTGGCCTGGAGGATGCAGACGCGGCCGCTACGCAGAAGTGGGTGGAGGCTGAGAATCAGTTGACCGCTTCTTATCTGAAGAAGGTGGCGGGGCGGGATGCGATCGAAAAGCAATTGACCGCGCTTTGGAATTACGAGAAGTGGGGCGGGGTGTATGAGGCGGGGAAGCGCTACTTCTATTCGCGCAATACGGGCTTGCAGAATCAGAGCGTTGTTTATGTCCAGGATTCGCTGAACGGGGCCGCGCGGGTGTTGCTGGACCCGAATACGTATCGGACGGATGGGACGGCGGCGTTGAATGGGTCGAGCGTGAGTTGGGACGGGAAATTGTACGCCTATGCGATTGCACAGGCGGGGTCTGACTGGAACGATTGGCGGGTTCGGGATGTTGCGACGGGTAAGGACTTGCCGGACTTGATTCGGTGGGCCAAGGACGGCAGCCCGGCCTGGACGCGCGACGGGAAGGGCTTTTATTATGCGCGCTACCCGGAGCCGCCTGCCGATCAGTTGTTGACGGTGGCCGCTTTGAATCAAAAGATTTACTTTCACCGATTGGGGGATGCGCAATCGGCGGACCGCCTTGTGTACGAGAGGCCCGATCAGCCTTCGTGGGGATTAATCCCGATCGCGATGGAAGATAGCGACAAGGTGATGATCACGATTTACTCTGGGGACCCCGGAAAGAATTTGTTGTCGTGGTTTGACGGCGCCCGGAGCGTGACTGCACTGGTGGCGAAGATGGAGGCCAGCTACACGCCGATTGCGATGGTGGGAAGCACGGTTTATTTGATGACTAACGATCAGGCACCGCGCGGGCGGGTGATCGCGGTCGATCTGATGGCGCCGGAGCGTACGCGGTGGAAGGAGATCGTGCCTGAGCGTGCGGAGACCTTGGACACGGCGCAGTTGGTGGGGGAGAAGTTGCTGCTGGGTTACATGAAAGATGCGCACTCGGTGGCGCGGGTGGTGAGCTTGGACGGAAAGACGGCGCGTGAGATTGCGATGCCGGGGATTGGGACGGCGCAGTGGTCGCCGGCGGGGCTGCATAGCACCGAGGCGTTTTATAGCTTCGATGGTTTTACGATGCCGCCGACGGTGTTTCGACTGGATCTGGCGACCGGGAAGAGCGAAGCTTTCCGTCAGACCAAGGTGGCATTTGAGGCGGGGCAGTTTGAGACGCAGCAGGTGTTTTTCAACAGCAAGGACGGGACCCGGGTGCCGATGTTCTTGAGCTACAAGAAGGGTTTAAAGCTAGATGGGCAGAAC
>JANXUM010000446.1 GCA_025356215.1 Bryobacter sp.
CGTTAAGCCAAGTAGATTAAGCTTGCGCAACTCTTCATTCCAAGCAGGTAACAGTTTGATTACAAAGTCGTTGTGGGCGGCGATTTCCCGGCGGTAGATCGCTTCAAGTTCTCCAACAGCGGCAATCTGGCTGCTAGAGGGGGCCGAAGCATGCCCATTGGCGATTTGTGAAAATAACGGCCCGAGTTCTTCGGATAGCTTGGGCGCGACGATTGTCCGATAGCGAACGCCACCTGCGTCGAAGCGCGCGATCGCCGCGGCCAGATCTTTGCCCATTGCCTGCACGCGCGGCTTGGCGGACGCGGGAGCAGCCTTCTCGCTCGCATCCAATTGCGCCTTCACTTGATCCAACGCGCGCAGCGCATCGGCGACGCCCGCGATCATCCGTCGCACTCGCAACGAATGATCGAATTGCGATTGCAAGTCGGCGACCGGAACGCTAAGCGTGGGGTCGAGTTTCACATCGACGCTTTGTTCGGACTGGATATCAGTGCCAAGCGACAGCTTCACCGTATAACGACCGGGTAAAGCCGTCACCCCGCCTGGCGCCCCGCCGCCTGGACCAGCCTCCGGGTCGCCGCTAGAAGCCTTGCGCGGCTTGGGTGCGTCGTAGCGCAGATTCCAGGCTGTGCGGTTGATACCAAGCTCAGAAGTGGCTCGCTCCAGCGACGCAACCTTGGCACCCTTCGCATCGAAGACTTCCATCTTCAGCGGTTTATCCTTAGCGGGTTTCTCCTTGAGGTAGTAAGTAAGGATCGCGCCAGGCGGCGGGTTGGCCCCGTAGAAGTGCTGGTCGCCCATGTACTGGTAGGAGTTTGACCGATTGACGCGCAGCGTCACTTGCGGAACAAAGAGGTGCGCGGGCTTGGCGGCGATCGCCGGAGTCATCTGCTGCAAGGCCGTCGCGTCATCAAAGATGGCGAGGCCGCGGCCATGTGTCGCGACGATCAAATCGTTGTCGCGTGGATGGATGAGCAAATCATGCACGGCGACGCGCGGCATGTTTTTCATCAGCAGCGGCTGCCAGCGATTGCCACCTTCAAACGAGACAAACAGGCCGAGCTCCGTGCCGGCATAGAGCAACTGTGGGTTCTTGGGGTCTTCCTTGACGACTTGCACGTAGGCGGAGGGCGGCAGGTCTCCGGCGATGTTGGTAAATGTCTGTCCGCCGTCCGTCGTTTTGAAGATGTAGGGCTTAAAGTCGTCGAACATATGGCGCTCTGCGGCCACGTAGGCGGTAAGCGCGTTGACGCGGCTGGCTTCGACGTGGGAGATCACCGATGCCGATGCAAGACCGGGTAGGCGCGGCGCGACATTGGTCCAGGCGCCGCCGCCGTTCATTGTCACGTTTACGTTGCCATCGTCGGTGCCGGTCCAGATGACGCCGGGTTTGACAGGCGACTCAGACAAGTTGATCACCGTGCCGTTATTTTCAGCCGTGGTGGCTTCCTGAAAAATTGGCCCGCCCGCCGGGGCGTACTTCGACTTGTCGTTCGTCGATAAGTCGGGGGAAATCGGCTCCCAGCTCTTACCGAAGTTCGATGTCTGAAAAACAACATTGCCGGCGTAGTAGTAAGTACTCTTGCCGTGCGGCGAGGCGACAATTGGCGTATTCCAGTTGAAGCGATACTTCGCGTCGGCCTCGAGCGCCGCCCTCGGCGACGGTCC
This sequence comes from Bryobacter sp., assembly GCA_025356215.1. Classification (GTDB taxonomy): domain Bacteria; phylum Acidobacteriota; class Terriglobia; order Bryobacterales; family Bryobacteraceae; genus Bryobacter. Next base: position 1,669 of record JANXUM010000446.1, read on the forward strand.
AACCGATTCCTGCTGGCCCGTGCGCAGATCGGTACGCTGAATGCGGCCGCCTTGCGATTCAGATAGAAAGACATCGGGATTATCGGGGTCGCTCAACGCATAAAAGCCGTCGCCGCCGCTGATAAAACGCCAGTCGGCGTTGGCGATCCCCTTGCCCTCGCGATTGCGACTGGGGCCGGTCCAGGTGGAGTTGTCCTGCTGCCCGCCTGTCAGCCAATAGTAAGGCAAGCGATTATCGGCGTGGATCTGGTAGTACTGTCCCAGAGGAATGTTGTTGTGATAACGCCAGCTTGCGCCGCTATCGGCGGACGAGGCGACCCCGCCATCATTGCCCACCCAGATCTGTTTAGGATTAGTGGGGTCGATCCACAGCGCGTGCATGTCGGGGTGTAAGTCGGGCGCGGTATCTTTCCAAGTTACCCCACCGTCGGTTGAAAGCTGCACCGTGTAAGCCAGCGCATAAAGCCGATTCTCATTCACCGGGTCCACGCGCATGTCGGTGAAATAGAAGCCGCGCATGACGATGTCCTGGTAATCCGTGACCTTGACGAAGCTGTCACCGCCATCGGTGGATTTGAACAGCGACCCTTCTTTCGATTCGGCAATCACATAGACCGTATTCGGGTTGCTGGGTGCGACCTTGACGCCGATGCGCCCGATCAACTTGGGCAAGCCCTTCTCAAGCTTCTTCCAAGTCTGCCCGGCATCGACAGAGCGGAAAACTCCGCCCTGCTCGCTACCCGATGTAAAGGTCCAGGGCTTGCGCTCAAAACGCCACATGGCGGCGTAGAGGATGTTTGGGTTCTTGGGGTCGATCTCCATGTCGGCCACGCCGTGCGAGGGGTCGATGTAGAGAGTCTTATTCCAGGTCTTGCCGCCGTCGGTGGTGACAAAGACGCCGCGATCCGGATGCGGACCAAAGGCGTGGCCGAGAGCCCCGACGTAAACGATATTGGAATTCAGGGGATGCACGTGGATGCGAGAAATGCGTTCCGTGCCGGCCAAGCCCATATGCGTCCAGGTCTTACCGCCGTCAGTTGACTTATAAACTCCGTCGCCAAAGCTGACACTGTTGCGCGGGTTGGCTTCGCCCGTACCCACCCAGATCGTGTCGGGGTTGCGAGGGTCCAGCGCGATGTCGCCGATCGAAAAAGTGTTCTGCCGCTCGAAGATGGGTGTCCAACTCACCCCCGCGTTCACCGTCTTCCACAAGCCCCCGCCTCCGGTGGCAACATAGGCGATGTGCGGCGAGCCGGGGATCGATTCGACGTCGGTGACACGACCGCCCATCAGCGCCGGGCCGATAAATCGGTAGTTCAGGTTATCGAAGAGTTTGGTTGAGACTTGGGCGCTGAGTGAGAGCGCGAGCACGAGGATTGCAGAGGCACGCATAGTCAGGATGGCGCGAGTATAGCAGCACCAGCGGACCGCAATTACTCCTTGGCTTGAATCTCAAAAGTGAAGCTGGCCCAGAAACTTTCCCAGTCGGCCACCTTCGGTTCGGCACATCTTTCCATCACGATCGCGTGCAAGCGATGCGGTCCGACGGCCACGATCGGAATGCGGATGCGACCGTCCTTGTCCGTCCTGCCGATCGTTTCCATCTTGGCCTTGCCGCTCTCCAGCCATGCCGATTCAACAGCGATATTGGCGGCGGGCTTGCCTCGAAATAAGACCTGCGCGGGAAGAGTTTTGCCGGGGCTGAGCGAGTAAGGGTCGGCCTCGAGCACGATCTCGATCGTCAACCCTGTCCGTTCTTTGTAAAAAGCATCGGGCTTACCGGCGAGCACCAGCGACTTGACATATTTGCTGTAGCGCTCACGGCCCGGCTTCGTAGATTCGCCATGCGCCTCGCGCCAGGCGACGACCTCGTTCAGATTTTCGTGTTCAAGATAAGATTTAAACTTAGGCGCGTCGAGCTCGATGAAGTTGGGGATCGTGTTGCCCATTAAGATCGAGAGACCCGAACCGGGTACGCGGACTGCGGCCACCGTGTGCTTGCCCTGCTCGGCGATTTTTTCGAAATCGGCGCTTCCGGCCTTGGACAGCAGGCGCGTATTCCGCAGGCGCGCTGGTTTCACCGCAGAGCCACCACTTGGAAACTCATCGCCGTTTTCGAATGCGATGCGGAGTCGGCCTCCGCCACCAATGACAAATTTCTCCGGCATCAGGTAGAGGTCGTGACCTGCCGCCGGCGTGGCCGTCAGGATCAGGGCGATAAGTAGATTATGTTTCATTTCCGTAGTAAGTAAACGGCGATCTCAGCCCTCAGATTCGGCAACCGCGAAACCTCATGATCGCCCGACAAAAAGACCTTCTTTTCAACCGTCCAATTCTGGCGTTTACAAAGCATCTCAAAATCTTTCACCGTGACAAAGTGAATGTTGGGCGATTCGTACCATTCATACGGGAATAGCTCGTTGATCGGCGACCGCCCGCTCACCAAGTGCGACCAGCGCACGCTCCAATGACTAAAGTTAGGGAAGCCGACAATTACATGCTTACCCACCCGTAATATCTCGTTGAGTAACTCCAGCGGCTGCCGCGCCTGCTGCAAGGTTTGCGACAAAATCACGTAATCGAAAGCGCCGGTCGAGTAATCCTTCAAGCCGCTCTCGATATCGCCCTGATAGGCCGAAGCCCCGCGCGCAATTGCCCGCCGTACCAAGTCGCGATCAATCTCGACGCCTCGCGCGTCGCAGGCCTTGTTCTCGCCCAGCCAGGCGATAAAGGTACCGTCACCGCAACCCAGATTGAGCACCCGTGAATTGGGCGCAACCCAGTTGGCGATGACGGCAAAGTCTTTGCGGGCAAACAGATCGGCGTCAGTGGCGTGGGAGCGCGGCTCATGCCGCTCCATGCGCAGCGTGGTCTCCAGAAAACCAGCCACCAGGATCGACTGCTCCTCCACCTCGACCAGAAACGCGTCGTGGCCATAGTTGGATTCGAGCTTCACATAGGCGACGTCCTTGTTGCGCGCGCGCAAGGCACTGACAATCTCCAGCGATTGATAACTCGGGTACAGCCAGTCCGAAGTAAAACTGATGACTAAGAAGCGGGCCCTGGATGTCTCCAGCGCCGCCGGCAGCGTGGCGTGATTGGCCGCCAGGTCGTAGTAATCCATCGCCTTGGTGATGTACAAATACGAGTTGGCGTCAAAGCGATCCACAAAACGGCTGCCGCGATAGCGCAAGTAGGATTCCACTTCAAACTCAGCCGAGAAGTCGAAATCGAAGCTATCCTTGCCGCGCAAGCGCCGGCCAAACTTGGTGCGCATCGAATCGTCACTCATGTAAGTGATGTGACCCACCATTCGCGCAACGCTCAGGCCGCGGGCGGGCTTGGACTGGTTGGCGTAATAGTCGCCGTTGTAGAATTCCGGGTCGGCCATGATCGCCTGCCGCCCCACCTCGTTGAAGGCGATCTGCTGCGCGCCGTGCCGGGCAGTGGTGGCGATCGCCAAACACGAAGCGACGTTATCCGGGAACGCGACCGTCCACTCCAGCGCCTGCATCCCACCCATCGACCCGCCCGCAACCGCCAGCAGCTTCGTGATGCCCAGACGCTCGACGAGCTTCTTCTGCAACCGCACCATGTCGCCAACCGTGATCATCGGGAAGTGCATCCCGTAAGGTTGCTCTGTCTTCGGATCGATGGACGCGGGCCCGGTGGTGCCGCGACAGCCGCCCAACACATTCGAACAAATCACAAAATAGCGATTGGTGTCGAAGGCCTTTCCGGGGCCAATCATGTTGTCCCACCAACCAAGCTGGCCGTCTTCCTCGGACACCCCCGCAGCGTGGGCATCCCCCGTGAAGGCGTGGCAGATGAGGATGCCGTTGGTGCAGTCCGCGTTCAGTTGGCCATAGGTCTGATAGGCCACCTCGATCGGACCCAAAACTGCACCGGCCTCCAGCGCGATCGATTCAAAGTGCGCGACTTGGGTCATGGCTTCAAGCGTAGTGGAAACGGGCGCAGACATAGCGATTGACTCTGAGTTTAGCAGCGGGGTTTGGCACGATACGTGCTCTGTTCTGTAGCATGGAAATCTCTTCCTCCCGGGTCTCCGCGCTCAGAATGAATCGGATCGAACCCATTACAGGCCGCAATCGCCAGCAGGCCGCCGCCAAAATCGGCAATTTCAGCGATATCTTGTCCGCGCGCTCCGCCCCCGCAGAACCGCGTAAGCCAGTTGTCACACAGGCAAGCGCCAAATCTTTGGCGGTCAGTCCAAAAGCTGCCGCTGCCACGGTAACGATCAACCAGATGCAACAGAACTGGCTTGACGCCAATCCCGGCAGCTACGCGAGTCTGATGGCCGACAATCTTACCCGGGGCAGCGGCTTTAACCTCAATCAAGTCCAGATTCAGTGGAACAATCTCTCCAACGGGCGCCCTGAGGGCTTCGTTCGCTCTGTAGGTACGGTCGACCGCGACGGCGCCCAGCAACTGGCCTCGCTCCTCGGCGGCACTGTCGTCCAGGCACAACAGTCCGTGTTCGGCTCTTCAGTTCGCGATCCATTCATCCGCCTATCCAACGGCCATATGATTGACGCCTCGGTACTCGCCAACAGCCTCAATCAGGCGCGCGGGGCCGCAGACCCCTTCTCCGCCACCCAGAACGTGCTTGAGGTCTACAAGGCCGAGGCGGCTCAGTACAATCCCTCAAATTCAGGGAGCTTCAATCTGGTTCATTCTTAAGCCAAATTGGCACTGCAACGTGCCAATTTGGAATGGCGGCTCCACGGGGCGGGCTTCACATGGTAAATTGGTGAAAATCCCCCCAACAAGGAGAACACAAGGTTGAACACTGCCTTGCTCGCCCTGGAAGACGGTACAGTCTTCGAGGGCAACGCCTTTGGTGCGCCCGTAGATAAAGCGGGTGAAGTGGTTTTCAATACCTCGCTCACCGGTTACCAAGAGATCTTCACCGACCCCTCGTACGCGGGACAGATCGTCGTCTTGACGAATCCGCAGATCGGCAACTACGGCACCAACCTAGCCGACAACGAGGCCGTCCACCCCTATTTCGAGGGATTAGTCGTGCGCGAGTATTCGCCCGTCGCCAGCAATTGGCGCAGCGATTCCGACGCCAGCGACTTTCTCTCAAAATACGGCATTCCCGGTGTCACCGGCATCGACACCCGCGCCCTCGTGCGTAAGCTCCGCATGGGCGGCGTTCTGCGTGGCGTCATCTCCTCCACGACGCTCGATCCTAAAGCCCTGATTGAGCGCGCCAAGGCCGTGCCGTCGATGGCGGGCCTGGATCTGGCGACCAAAGTTTCGACGCAAACGGCCTACACTTGGACCGAAGCAGTCACTGGCGTCTCACAATCGGAAATCCTCGCTCCGGCCGCTCCGGCCACTTTCAAAGTCGTGGCCTACGATTTTGGCATCAAACACAACATCCTTCGCCGCCTCGCCTACGCTGGCTGCGACCTGACAATCGTCCCCGCCGGCACCAGCGCCGAAGACGTGTTGGCCCTCAAGCCCGACGGCGTGTTTCTGTCCAATGGCCCAGGTGACCCCGAGCCGCTCGACTACCAGGCCGCGCAGGTGCGCAAGCTGATCGGCAAGACGCCAATTTTCGGAATCTGTCTCGGCCATCAGGTCCTTGGCCTCGCCCTTGGCGGCAGAACTTTCAAGCTCAAATTCGGCCACCGCGGCGGCAATCATCCAGTGCTCAACAAGCGGACAAACAAAGTCGAAATCACTGCCCAGAATCATGGCTTTTGCGTCGATCCGGACTCGCTCAACCACAACGAAATCGAGCTCACTCACATCAACTTAAACGACAACACGCTCGAAGGTTTCCGCCACAAGAGCCACCCGCTCTTCTGCGTGCAATATCACCCCGAGGCCGCCCCCGGCCCTCACGATTCGCAGTATCTTTTTGACGATTTCACCCGTTTAATGGGCGAGTGGAAGGGAGCCAAGTAGCCGATGCCGCGCAGAACGGACCTCCACAAAATCCTCATCGTCGGCTCCGGCCCGATCGTCATCGGCCAAGCCTGCGAGTTCGATTACTCCGGCACTCAAGCTTGCAAGGCTTTGCGCGCCGACGGCTTTGAGGTCGTCCTGATCAACTCCAATCCGGCGACGATCATGACCGATCCCGATCTCGCCGACTTCACCTACATCGAACCGCTCACCGTCGAATTCGCCACCGAAGTCATCCGCAAAGAGCGGCCCGACGCGCTGCTCTCGACAGTCGGTGGCCAGACCGGCCTCAACCTGTCGATTGCCCTGGCCGAAGCGGGCGTCCTCGAGCAATACGGCGTCGAGCTGATCGGCGCCAAAGTCGAAAGCATCAAGAAGGCTGAAGACCGTCTGCTCTTCAAAGACGCGATGAAGAAGATCGGCCTCGATCTGCCCGAGTCGCAACTGATCACCAAGGTCGAGGACGGCCTCGCCTTTGCCCAGCGCATCGGCTACCCGCTCATCCTGCGCCCCAGCTTCACGCTCGGCGGCACCGGCGGCGGCATCGCCTACAACACAGAGGAATTGATCGAAATCCTGGAGCGCGGTCTCGACCTCTCGCCCGTCCACGAGGTGCTGGCCGAGGAAAGCATGCTCGGCTGGAAAGAGTACGAGATGGAGGTTATCCGCGACCTCGCCGACAACGCGATCATCGTCTGCTCGATCGAAAATTTCGACCCGATGGGCGTCCACACCGGCGACTCCATCACCGTCGCCCCGGCGCAAACCCTCACCGATCGCGAGTACCAGATGATGCGCGACGCCTCGCTCGCTTGCCTGCGCGAGATCGGCGTCGACACCGGCGGCTCCAACGTCCAGTTCGCCATCAACCCCGAGAACGGCCGCATGATCATCATCGAGATGAATCCGCGCGTCAGCCGCAGCTCCGCGCTCGCGTCCAAGGCCACTGGCTTCCCCATCGCGAAGATCGCCGCGAAGCTCGCGGTCGGTTACACGCTCGATGAGTTGAAGAACGACATCACGCGCCACACGCCCGCCGCTTTTGAGCCGACCATTGATTACGTCGTCACGAAGATCCCGCGTTTCACCTTTGAAAAATTCCCCGGTGCTAACGAGACGCTAACCACGCAGATGAAATCCGTCGGCGAGGCGATGGCGATTGGCCGCACGTTCAAGGAGTCGCTGCAAAAAGCGCTGCGCAGTTTGGAGATCAAGCGCTTCGGCCTCATCGGCGATGGTGCGGACAAGGAC
>JANXUM010000489.1 GCA_025356215.1 Bryobacter sp.
GTTTGCGCTGGGCAAGGCCAAAGTGGAGCAGGACCCGCGCTTGAAGGGTTGGCCCTGGAGGCCTGGAAATAATAGCTGGGTGGAGCCTACCGCGCACGGCTTGATGGCACTGCGGACGATGGACGGCTTGGTGCCGGAGGCGGGGATCCGTTACCGGCGGCAAGTGGCGACGAAGATGCTGATGGACCGACGGTGCGAGGACAGCGGCTGGAATTACGGCAATCGCAAGGTGTTGGGCGAGGTGTTGCCGGGGTATCCGGAGACGACGGCGCTGGCATTGCTGGGGTTGGCTGGGAGTGCTGAGGACTTGAGCAAGAGTCTGGATGGGGCAGTCGGTGTTTATGGCGAAACTAAGGGCGCTTACGGGCGGGCGCTGTTGAGCTTGGCCTTGGGTGCGCATGGGCGCAAGGTTGAATATCAAACGCTGATCGAGGAGGCACACCCCAGCGGCAATACGATGCTGGCGGCGATTGAGGTGCTGGCGTTGCGAGGCGAGGGCAGGGGGTTGATGCCATGAGGCGGCGCGAGATGTTGGTGGGTTCGGCGGCCGTCGGGCTGTTTGGCTCGGGGTGTTCCAAGCGGGAGGCGGAAGCGATGGCTCCAATCGACAAGGCGACGGTGGCGGTGGTGAAGGCGGCCAGTTATGAGGGAGAGATCCTGGCGCGGCTGGAGGAAGGGCTGAAGGAAGCTTGGCCGTCGGCAGCCGTCGAGGTGATGGATAAGCGCGTTCTGTTGAAGCCGAATCTGGTGGAGTTCGATTCCAAGACGGCGATCAACACGGACCCGCGGCTGGTGTTGGCGGTGCGTGAATTGTTCTTGAAGCTGGGTGCGGCGGAGGTGTGGATTGGCGAGGGGCCGGGGCATCGGCGCGACACTTGGGACTTGGCGGACCAGGCGGGGTATCGCAAAATTGTGCCCGACTTTGATGAGCGCTTTGTCGACTTAAATCTCGATAATGTGAGCGGCGTGCGGGCCTTTGGGAACTCGATGGATTTGTACTTGCCCAAGACGGTGTTGAACGCGGATCTGGTTGTAAGTGTTGCGAAGATGAAGACGCACCATTGGGCGGGGGCGACGTTGAGCATGAAGAACTTCTTTGGGATTGTGCCGGGTTCGATCTATGGCTGGCCGAAGAATCTGCTGCACTATCAGGGGATCGACCGGTCGATCGTAGAGTTAAACCGGCTAGTCCGAAACACTTTTGCGATCGTTGACGGGATTGTGGGCATGGAGGGGAACGGGCCGATTCAAGGCACGCCGGTGAATTCGGGGGTGGTGGTGATGGGGCGGGACGTGGCGGCGGTGGACGCGACTTGTGTGCGGTTGATGAAGTTGGACCCAATGAAGATTCAGTACTTGCGGGACGCGGCGGAACTGCGCTTGCCGGGGCTGGGTGCCATTGCGGAGGACCAGATTGAGCAGCGGGGCGAGAACTTGGGTGGATTGTCGCGCCCGTTTGCGGTGTTGGAGCAGTTTGCGGGCTTGCGCCTATCGTGAAGCTAGTATCATGAAGACACCGAATGCGACGCTGGATCTTCTGGGAATTCGCCCGAGCTAGCTGGCAGTACGACGTGATTGTCGCCGTGCTGTTGGCGTTTATCTTTTTTACTCCGCGAGAGTTGTTTCGCGATCAGCCACGCGGCACCAGCGTGGTGATGGTACCGGCGAGCGATGGTGCGTACGTCTTCTATATTGACCCGCATGAATTGGCGCAGGTAAGCGACGAGCGGCGGCGGGCCGAGGCGGTGCGCATGATCGAGCGCAAGTATAAGGAGAAGTGGGATGTGGTGCGGCTGGAAACTTTGTACGACGCCGAAAACGAGGTCAAGGGCTTTCTTGCTTACGCGAAGCATTAGTCTGTTGTCGCTGATGGCTGTGGCCGGGCTTGGCGCGCCGCCGACATTGCCGGAGATCATGAAGCGGCTGGATCAGAATGCGTCCGGATTCCGTTCGATGCGGGCGAAGATGGAGCGGATCGACTACACGGCGGTGCTGCGGGATGCGAGTAAAGAGAGCGGCGAGATTCTGTTGTTGAAGAAAAAGCCGGGGTCTGTGGCGATGCGAATTGATTTCACATCTCCCGATGTCAAACAGGTCAGTTATTCCGATAAGAAGATCCAGAGCTACTTGCCGAAGATCAACACCGTGCAGATTATCGATGTGGGGAAGATCGACGGGCTGATCAGCCAGGGAATCCTGATTGGGTTTGGGACGACGGCGAAGGAATTGCAGAAGGCATATACGATTAAGATTCTGGGGGAGGAAGCGATCAAC
>JANXUM010000524.1 GCA_025356215.1 Bryobacter sp.
TTTTGCGCCTATGTGGATAGTTCCGACACCCTCGATTTGAGCTCAGCCGAGGGGGCTGGGATGGAGTTCTCGCGGCTGGTTTGGGTGCGCTGCGGGGGGAACTTGCGCACGGCTTGTAAGGCGGCGGACATCCTGTTGCACGCCGGGGGCTTTGGCGTTGTTTGTCTCGATATCGCCAATGTGGGCGCCTTGGAGTTGAACCGGATTCCGGGGTCGTATTGGTTCCGGTATCGCAAGACGGTGGAGAATACTCCGACCGCTTTGCTCGTGTTGTCTACCCAGCATGTGACTGGCACGGCTTGTGCGCGGGCGATTGAGTGCCGGCGCAATGAGGCGGTGTGGGAGGGGCGGCTGTTGCGCGAGTTGAAGGGGCAGGCGGTTCCGCGCAAGCCGGTGCGCTCGGCGATGAATTTTGTGGCGAAGGCTGTTTGATGTTCGGCTGTATTCATGCTCGCGGAGGAGAGGCGTTTGAGGGAATTGGCGAGATTGCGGCGCAGTTTTCGCCGGTGGTGGAGGCTCGACCGCCGGATGCGGTGATTGCGAGCTTGAAGGGGCTGGCGCGGCTGCTGGGGGATGGCGAGCAGATCGCGCGGCAGATGCAGTTGTTGGTGGCCGAGCGGGAGATTGTGGCGGACATTGCGATCGCTTCGACGGCGAGCGCGGCGTATTTGGCCGCGATGTATTTTCGTGGCGTGACCGTGTTGCGCCCCGGCGAGGAGGCGGCGCGGCTGGGGGGCCTGCCGATTGCGAAGCTGGCGATGCCGGAGGAGATGCTGCGGACTTTGCAGAGCTGGGGGATCCGGAATTTTGCGGGGTTTACGGCGTTGCCGCCGCTGGGAATTTTAGAGCGTTTTGGGCAGGAGGGATTGCGCTTGCAAGGGCTGGCTTGCGGGCAGGCGGAGTGGCCTTTGGTGCTGGAGCGCGAGGCGCATGTTTATCGCGAGGAGACGAAGCTGGACGAGGCGTTGGACAATCTGGAGCCGCTGTTGTTTTTGTTGAACGCGGCGCTGGTGAAGCTGTGCGAGCGGCTGCTGCACAACGGGGTGGCGGCAGGGGAGATGCGGCTGGATTTGGGGAGCACCGAGAGGACGGTCGCGTTGCCGTATCCGTTGCGCGACTCGAAGGTGATGTTGAAGATCTGGCAGTTGCACCTAGAGGCGGACCCGCCCGGAAAGGCCGTGACGCGAGTGGATTTGACGCTGATGCCGGTGGCTTTGCGGGTGGCGCAGGGGGGGCTGTATCAGCCGCCGGTGCCGGAGCCGGCGAAGTTGCAGGTGACGGTGGCGCGGATTGCGGCGTTGGTGGGGCGGGAGAATATCGGGTCGCCCCGGTTGCTGGACACGCATCGACCGGATGCGTTTGCGATGGGGCCGATTGAGGTTGGCGGCGTTGTGCCGCAGGACCGGGGGGCGGAGGAGACGCGCCTGGCCGCACGCCTGGCTGTGCGTCTGTTTCGGCCTCCGTTGCGCGCCGAGGTTCGCCTGGATGGGGGCGAGCCCGGCCAAGTGACGGCGGCGTGCATTGCGGGGGCGGTGGTGGGTTGCGCGGGGCCTTGGAGGGCGTCGGGGGATTGGTGGAATACGCTCGCGTGGGCGCGGGAGGAGTGGGATGTGGCGATTGAGGATTGTGGGGTGTACCGGATTTATCAGCAGCCGGACCGGGGTTGGTTTGTGGATGGAGTGTACGACTAGCGATGGCGGGCTTTGTGGAGTTGCACGCCTGTTCGGCGTTTAGTTTTCTGGAGGGGTCGGCGACGCCGGAGGAGTTGGTGGACCGGTGCGCGCACTGGGAGCAGCCAGCGATCGGGATGATGGACCGGGACTGCCTGTCGGGCATTGTGCGGTTGCACAAGCAGGCGGGGAAGCAGGGCGTGCAGGCGCACATTGGGGCGGAGATTAGTTTGGCGGACGGGTCGCGGATTCCGTTATTGGTGGAGACGCGGGCGGGGTATCGGAACCTATGCCAGTTGATTACGAAGATGAAGATGCGGGGGCCGAAGGGCGAGGCGCGGGCGACGATGGACGAGTTGGCGGAGCACGCCTGGGGGCTGGTGTGTCTGACGGGCAATGAGCGGGGGCCGCTGGCGCGGGCGCTGGAGGTGGGCGAGGGGCGGGGGCGGCTGGAGAAGCTGGTGCGCGTCTTTGGCCCGGAGAACGTGTATGTGGAGGTGCAGCGGCATCTGGCGCGCAACCAAGAGGCGCGGAACCAGAGGGCGGTGGAGCTGGCGCGGTCGATGGGGTTGCCGGTGCTGGCATCGAACGGGGCGCGCTATGACAAGCCCGAGCGGCGCGAGTTACTGGACGTATTTACTTGTCTCTATCACAAGACCAAGATTGACGAGGCGGGGAAGTTACTGGCAAGTAACTCTGAATGTTACTTGAAATCGACGCGCGAGATGGAGCGGTTGTTTGCGGACTTGCCGGACGCGGTGGCGAACACGGTGGAGCTGTCGGGGCGCTTGCGGTTTCGGATGGAGGATTTCGGGTATGAGTTTCCGCGTTATCCGTTGCCGCGGGGGGAGACGATCGATTCTTACTTGAGGGCGATCACGATGCAGGGCGCGCCGGGGAGGTTTGTGCCGTACTCGCAGGCGGTGCGGAATCAGTTGGACAAAGAGCTGAACCTGATCGCGAAGCTGGGGTTGGGCGGGTATTTCCTGATTGTTTGGGACATTATGGAGTTTTGCCGGCGGGAGAAGATTATGGCGCAGGGGCGGGGGTCGGCGGCGAACAGCGCGGTGTGTTTTGCGTTGGGGATTACGGCTGTCGATCCGGTGAAGATGGAGTTGTTATTTGAGCGGTTTTTGTCGGAAGAGCGCGGGGAGTGGCCGGATATCGATATCGATTTGCCGAGCGGGGAGAAGCGGGAGCGGGTGATCCAGTATGTGTATCAGCGCTATGGCCAGCGCGGGGCGGCGATGACGGCGAATGTGATCACTTATCGTGGGCGGAGCGCGTTGCGGGATATCGGAAAGGTGTTGGGCTTTGATGAGGGGGTGTTGAAGCGGCTGGCGCGGTTGGTGCCGCAATGGGGTTTTAAAGATCTGCGGGCGACGCCGGTGCAGATGTTTCGGGATTTGGAGTTGGACCCGGAGCATCCGGCGATCCGACGCTTTTTGGATTTGTATTACGCGATTCAGGATTTGCCGCGGCATCTGGGGCAGCACTCGGGGGGGATGGTGATTTGCGAGGGGGCGCTGGATTCGATTGTGCCGTTGGAGCCGGCGACGATGCCGGGGCGGGTGGTGTTGCAGTGGGACAAGGAAGACTGCGCGGACATGGGGTTGGTGAAGGTGGACTTGCTGGGGCTGGGGATGATGGCGGTGCTGGAGGAGACGATCGTGCTGATCGGCCAGCATTACGGGGAGCAGGTGGATTTGGCGAAGGTGCCGGCGGACGACCCGCTGGTGTACCGGACCTTGCAGAAGGCGGATACGATCGGGATGTTTCAGGTGGAGAGCCGGGCGCAGATGTCGTGCCTGCCGAGGCTGATGCCGAAGGTGTTTTACGACATTGTGGTGCAGGTGGCGATTATCCGGCCGGGGCCGATTGTGGGGAAGATGCTGCATCCGTATTTGCGGCGGAGGCAGGGGAAGGAGGCGGCGGACTCGCTGCATCCGTTATTGGAAAGGGTGTTGGCGCGGACCTTGGGGGTGCCGTTGTTTCAGGAGCAGTTGTTGCGGATGGCGATGATTGCGGCGCGCTTTAGCGGGGGCGAGGCGGAGGAGTTGCGGCGAGCGTTTGGGTTTAAAAGATCAGAGGCGAGGATGGCGGATGTGGAGGTGCGCCTGCGTGCGGGGATGGCGGCGAACGGGATTGTGGGGGCGACGCAAGACGTGATTATTCAATCGATTACTTCGTTTGCGCTGTATGGTTTTCCGGAGTCGCACGCGATCAGTTTTGCGTTGATCGCTTATGCGAGCGCTTACTTGAAGGTGCACTATCTGGCGGCGTTTACGGTGGCGATGTTGAACAACCAGCCGATGGGATTTTATCAACCGTTTACGCTGGTGCAGGACGCGGGGCGGCATGGG
>JANXUM010000532.1 GCA_025356215.1 Bryobacter sp.
CTTCCACCGTCAGGTCGCCCGCGCCCATGTTGATCTCCGCGCGTAGCATCTCGGCCTTATCAACGCTACCCTTCTTGCTTTCTGTGACGATTTCGCCGCTGGACCGGCGCCGTTGCTCGCAGCCGATCGTCGCAACTACAGCCGCCGCCAGCGCCGCTACAAGTAACGCCCGCCTCATCGCACCGGCTCCAGCGTCACGCGCTCAAAATTAAGCCCATCCAAGCTCTGATTCGTCGTGCTCTTAACCTGCAATTTATGCTCTCCTTTGCCAAGCGCCAGTGTACCCAGTTTGTGCGATTGAAACACCCACTCCCCGCCCGTCTCTACAATCTTCCCGATCACTTTCACCCCGCCGACCGTGACTTCCAATTCGCGATCCTTGGCCGACCGTGTCGAGCCATAACTCACACTCACGCGATAGTTGCCCGCCTTCAAGGTCTCAAAGTTCCAACTCGGCACGTCGTCGGCCCGCGTCCAATTCGTTAAATAGACATGCCCCAGCGCGTTCTCCTTCTTCGCGCGCTGTTCAAAGCGGGTCTCAATTTCGCTGGCCTCAACGCCCAGCGTAATCAACCCCTTGTCGTCGGGATGGATGACAAACGGGGAGACCTGCGGCGCGCCGTCCAAGCGCAGCGCCACAACGCTGGCCCGCTCGTCGGGAGCGGTGCGCGGGACACTTACAATTACATCGGCCCCGTCGCGGCGCCAGTTGAGCGGCGTCTTCTTCGGGTCCGCCAGTAAGTAGGCCGAATGCACCAGGTTCTTCAAGCCGGGTACGCGCAACTGCCCATCGGCGGGCCAGGCGAAAACATGCAGATAGAGGTTGGAATCCTTCTGCGTCGCCCGCCCAAAGAAAGGCGTCCGCGCAAAGGGGCTGGCCTTGGTGCCATAGATCGCTTCTCCATTTACTTTCAGCCATTCCCCCATCGCCTCCAGGCGCGTTACAAACTCCTGCTGAATCGTTCCGTCCGGCTTCGGGCCAATGTTCAATAACAGATTGCCGCCCTTGCTCACCACCTCCACTAACATGCGGATCAAGTCGCGCTCGGTCTTGAAATTCGTCTCGTACTTGTTGTAGCCCCAGCTATCGGTGTTGATGGTCACACAGCTTTCCCAAAGCGCATCCCTGCCGCTTGGCGTCTTGAAGCCCGTGGCCGGTACAAATTGCTCGGGCGTGCCAAAGTCCGCCCGCGTCCCGGCTTTGCGCTCATAGATGCGGTCGTTGATCAAAGTATTCGGCTGCAGCATGCGGATGAAGTCAAACACCTCGTCATCGCGCTTGGTCTCGGCCAGGGTGTGTTCCCATTCCCCGTCAAACCAAATCACCGCCACGTCCCCGTAACCCGTCAATAGCTCGCGCAACTGCTCCTTCATGAAATCCACGTAGCGATTTTTGTCGCCGCCCGCGTTGGGGTCCTTGGCTTCCCACGCACGCAGCGGCCGGTAAGATGGCTGATGCCAATCCATGATCGAGTGATAGAAACCAAGCCTGAGCCCATGCTTGGGCGCGGCCTTGGCCAAATCCTTCAGCGGGTCACCCTTATAGGGCGTGATCTCCATGTCGTAATCGCTCACTTTGGACCGCCACATCGCAAAGCCGTCGTGATGCTTGGACGTAATGACGACGTACTTGGCGCCGGCGCTCTCGATCAAACTCATCCAGCGGTCCGCGTTGAAGTTGACCGGGTTGAACTGCCGGGCAAACCCGTCGTACTCCGCCTGCGGAATTTGAAAGCGCTGCCGCGCCCACTCGTGACGGCCAATCACCGAATAGGCGCCCCAATGGATAAACACACCAAACTTGGCGTCTTCAAACCACTGCGTGCGCGCTCCGCCGTCCAGCGGCGGCAAACCAGGCTGGCTCAGGCCCACCGCTGCGAACAAAATTCCGTACAAAATTGCTTTGATCATAGGCGTACCGTCTTATTCTATAGAGTTCATGGTCAAAGTCGATCAGGCAATCACCCCAGCCTCCCTAGGCCCCGCGATCGAGCGGATGTGGCAAGCCTCAGCCACCAAGATTCTCTCTCTCGAGCAGGCCTGGCAGCCCTCGCAAGGCTCGCCCGTGTTCACCGTCGAAGGTAAATACACCTCGCGCGGCTGGACGGAATGGACACAGGGCTTTCAATTTGGCGCCGCCATCCTGCAGTTCGATTCCACCGGCGACACCGAATTTCTCGAAATGGGCCGCTCGCGCACCCTCGAACTAATGGCCTCGCATGTGACGCACATCGGCGTTCACGATCACGGTTTCAACAACGTCAGTACCTACGGCAACCTGCTGCGTCTGCTGCGCGAAGGCCGCATAGCATCCAATGAGTGGGAACAGAATTTCTACGAACTCGCGCTCAAGGCCACAGGTGCCGTGCAGGCTGCCCGCTGGTCCACCATCCACGGGGGCGGGGGCTACATCTACTCGTTCAACGGCCCGCATTCGCTGTTTGTCGATACCATCCGCTCGCTACGCGCCCTGGCCGTCGCCCACCGGCTCGGTCATGTCTTGAGTGGCGAAAACGACGAGCGCATCAGCCTGCTCGATCGCCTCTCGCAACACGCCGAAGCCACCGCCAAATACAGCGTCTACTACGGCGATGGTCGCGATAGCTACGATGTGCGCGGCCGCGCCGTGCACGAGGCCATCTTCAATCGCAACGACGGACGATTCCGCTGCCCAAGTTCGCAACAAGGCTATTCGCCCTTCACCACTTGGACCCGCGGCTTATCCTGGGCCATGCTCGGCTTTGCCGAACAGCTTGAATTCTTCAATACCCTGGCAGAGCCTGGTCTCGATGCCGTCAAGGCGACCATGCGTAAAGCGGCAGAAGCCACCTGCGACTTTTATCTCGCCAATACGCCCGTCTGCGGCGTCCCGTACTGGGATACAGGCGCTCCCAACTTACACCGACTCGGCGATTATCTCGATCGCCCCGCCGACCCCTTCAACGATTGGGAACCCGTCGACAGTTCCGCCGCCGCCATCGGCGCGCAAGGCCTGATCCGGTTGGGCGGCTATCTCAACAACGACACCTACACCCGCGCTGGACTTACAATTCTGCGCACACTCCTGAGTGAGCCGTACTTATCGATGGCACCCTCGCACCAAGGTCTGCTCTTACACGCCGTCTATCATCGCCCCAATGGCTGGGATCACATTCCGCCGGGCCGCAAGGTCCCTTGCGGCGAGAGTTGCATGTGGGGCGATTATCACCTGCGCGAACTCGCGCTGCTTGTGGAGCGCATGGGCAAGGGCAAGCCCTACCTCACCTTCTGGGCCTAAGGCAGCGCAAAAGTAATCAGCATCGATTGCGTAGCAATGGCAATGTGCTGCTTGCCGTCCACCGCATAGGCAATCGGACTGCTGATGATCCGCGCGCCCGTCTGGTAATGCCACAGGTGCCTTCCGGTGCGGCTGTCCAGCGCAATCAGATTGCCGTCGGCACTGGCGGCGAACAGTACGCCGCCGGCCGTGGCCAAGTTACCAGTGGAGGGCGCGCCTTTCTTGATGGCAAACTCCCAACGCAGCTTTCCAGTCGTTGCCTCCAAGGCCCGGATGAAGCCCGGCTCACCGAGTTTCGGGTCGATCTGATCTCCGCCGCCCGTAAACCCCTCTCCTGGCACAGGCGACTTATCGACGCTCGTGTAAGTCGCGCAGGTTTCCTTCACCGACACATAGAAAAGCCCCGTAGCCGCGTCGTAAGAGGGAGCGCCCCAATTGGCCGCGCCCAAAGCGTCCGGACAAGTGTAGACGCCCTTGGACGTCGGGTCCGTACCGGGCAGAACGATCGGATGACCCTTGTCATCCAAGCCACTCGCCCAATTCTGCTTGGCAAAGGCCTGCCCATTGAGAAACTCACCGGTCACCCGGTCCAGCACATAATAGAACGCGTTGCGCTGCGCGGTGACCAGTAACTTGCGCGGCTTGCCGCGCACCATGCCATCGATCAACACCATGGTCTCGGTCGCATCCCAATCGTGCGTGTCATGGGGCATGAATTGGAAGTACCATTTCATCTTGCCCGTCTTCGGGTCCAGCGCGAGGACGCAATCCGAATACAGGTTATCGCCCGCACGATGGTCGCCGTTGTAGTCTGGCCCAGGGTTGCCCGTTGCCCAATACAGCGTGTCGGTTTCGGCGTCATAGGTGCCCGTCATCCAGGTCGGCGCGCCGCCAAAGTTGGCGGAATTCCCGGCCCAACTGGCGCGGTTCGGGTCGCCCGGTTGCGCCACTGTGCGGGTGCGCCACAGCCGCTTGCCGGTTGCGGCGTCGTAGGCGTCGACATAGCCGGTAAGCGCGCACTCGCCCGCCGTGATACCCACGATGATCTTACCGTCGATGGCGAGCGGCGCGTGGGTAATCGAAAAACCCTTGCGGAAATCGTCCACTTCGACATCAAAAATCACATTGCCGCTCTTGGCGTTCAACGCGACCAGGTGCGCATCGAGCGTGGCCATGTACAACCGGTCGCCCAGCACGGCAAAACCGCGATTGGTCATCACGGTGCAGTGGCTGGCGACGGCGGGCAGCGGCCGCGTGTATTGCCAGATCGGATTGCCGGAGCGCGCGTCGAGCGCGGTGGCATTGTTCTGCGGACCGGTAGTAAACATCATCCCGTCCACAACTAAAGGCGTGGTCTCGTTCAGCCCGGCACCGAACTGGTAGCTCCACTGCGATCGCAATGTTCCTACATTTGCCGGAGTAATCGCCTTCAGCCCGCTCGAGTGTGTGCCGGAGTAACTCCCCCAATGGGTGAGCCAATTGCGAGGCTCCGCAGCGGAACTCTTCAGCCGTTCAAACGTTACGTTGAAGTCGGTCGCGGGCTTCCAGGCCACCGGTGGCAAGTCTTGCAAGGGGTATCTGGACAGAAAGGCCAAGAGGTCGTCAACGGCCCCGGCGTCCAGGGTAGGCTTCGGCATGCCAGATCGATCCAGATGCTTCAATGCCAAGAGCTCACTCTTGCGAAAGCGATGGAGTCCCTCGTTCTCGTCAAGAATCTGGATGTCAAAGCTATCCTCATAACGCGCCACCCCGCGAACCGTTTTGCCTGTACGCAACTGGACATCGACGCCGCCAAATCCGGCGCTAATCTCGGCATCGGGATCTTCAATCGATTTGCGCAATTTGGCAAGCGTCGTCGACTTTGCAATCCTGCTCAGATCCGGCCCACGCAACCCGCCGCGCCCGCCGAACATATGGCAATTGCCACACTTCCCAGATCCAAAGAAGCTCGCCCGACCGCGCTCCGGGTCGCCCGCAGCCGCCTTCTCCAGTCCGCCGCTAATCGCGCGCAAATGCAGAATCAGCAATCCGGTGTCGGCCTCGCTCAAAACAAAACCCGGCATTTGCGTTCCGGGAATTCCCTTGGTGATCACCCGCCGAAGATCGTCATCGGAGTTGCCACGAGCCCACTGCCCCGTCGTCAGGTCTGACCCGCGTCCACCTTTGCCGTTATCTCCGTGACAAGCCGAACAGAGTTTTACGAACAACGACTGCGCCTCGGCGGTCTGCGGATGCTGTGCCAGCAAGGCGGTGGGTAAGAGAAGGCCGATGATGATTTTCATGGCTTGTCAATCTCCACCGCGTAGACATGCGTGGGGCCCAACATGTTTGATCGAAAGATGATCCACTTCATGTCGGGAGAAAAAGTAACATTGGGCTCCAGCCGGTAGTTATGCTTCGCCAGATTCACCAGCCGCTCGCTCTTGAAGTAACCAACGTCAATCAAGTCTTTCCGATCCCGGAACGAGCTCCCCTTGACCATCACCGGCCGGAACAAATAAATCCACTGCCCATTGCCTGCCGGCTTGAGCAGTTCGTGATCGGGCGACATCGCCGCCACGCTGGTCGGCCCGCCACCGTCCCCCGCAAACAGCTTCCCGTCTGCGGACACATTGTAGTGAACGCTCCAATCCTTGCGATCGACGTTATACCAAGTGCGATGCCCCGTGCTCAGATCCACTCCGGCCACCCAAAAAACAGTGCTCTTGGGCGTCTGCAAGTCGTACCAAACGGTCTTTCCATCGCCGCTGAAAAATTCGTGGCCCGAGATCTCCATGTTCATCGTCCGCTCGTGCATCAGTTTCAGCCCGGTACCGTCCGTCCGGATCGTCCACACGCGGTCGTTATAGTGCCAGGGCCCCTCGTGGCAGAACATAATCAAGTTCGGATCGGTCGGAGACATCTGTAAGTGGTTGGTCCAGTCGTTCTCCGTGTAAATCTTCTTGAACTTACCCGACTTGATCTCGATCGTGTAGAGCATCTTCGGCGGACCCCGACGGCAAGACGGTCCCGCGGACCGCGCCGCCGAATGGACTCGGCGGGGGATTGGAGACCAATTGGGCCTCCGGTACGCCGAAGATGCTTTACACGATCGAGATCAAGTCGGGTAAGTTCAAGAAGATTTACACGGAGAACGACTGGACCAACCACT
>JANXUM010000537.1 GCA_025356215.1 Bryobacter sp.
GCTTCCGCGCCCTCACCCGCGATCGCCGCGAAGAGCTCTTTCAGGAACTCACCGCCCCCGACCAAGCCGAACTCGTCCTCACCATGCCCGATCACGAGCGCCGCAGCTACGTCCGCGCGCTGCCGCCCGACGACATCGCCGACTTAATCCAGGAGGCCGGCGAGGACGACCGCGAACCCCTTCTCAATCTCCTCGACGAACCCGCCCGCGGCGACATCGTAGCCCTCCTCGCCTACGAAGAAGATGAAGCCGGCGGCTTGATGAATCCCCGCTTCGCCCGCCTCCGTCCCGAGATGAGCGTCGATGAAGCATTCGCCTATCTCCGCCTCCAAGGCCGCCAGATGGAGACGATCTACTACGCTTACGTCCCCGATTCTGAGCAGCGCCTCTTGGGCGTCGTCTCCTTTCGCGATCTCTTCATGGCCACCGGCCAGGCCCGTATCCGCGATCTGATGAAGTCCGACATCGTCACCGTCGATGAGGACACCGACCAGGAAGAAGTCGCCCGCCTCTTCGGCATGCACAACCTCGCCGCCATCCCCGTGCTCGACTCTAACGGAATCATGAAAGGCATCGTCACGGTCGACGACATCGTCGACGTCGTCAAAGAAGAAGCCACAGAGGACATCCAGAAGATCGGCGGCATGGAATCCCTCGGCGGCCCCTATCTCGAAACCGGCCTCTGGGAGATGATCCAAAAGCGTGCCGGCTGGCTGGCCATCCTCTTCGTCGGCGAGATGCTCACCGCCACCGCCATGTCCCGCTACGAGGCCGAGATCTCCCGCGCCGTCGTCCTCGCCGTCTTCATCCCGCTGATCATCAGCAGCGGCGGCAACTCCGGCTCCCAGGCCTCAACGCTCATCATCCGCGCCATGGCCCTGGGCGAAGTGCGCCTGCGCGATTGGTGGCAGGTCGCCAGCCGCGAGATCGTCAGCGGCGCGGTCCTCGGGCTCGTTCTCGCCGTCATCGGGTTCCTGCGCATCGTCCTCTGGCAATTCCTCGGCAACACTTACGGCGATAAGTACCTGCTGATTGCAATGACAGTAGGCTTCAGCCTCATCGGCGTCGTCCTCTTCGGTACTCTCGCCGGCTCAATGCTGCCCTTCATCCTGCGCCGCGCCGGGCTGGACCCCGCCAGCGCCTCCGCGCCCTTTGTCGCCACAATGGTCGACGTCACGGGGCTGGTGATCTACTTCACCGTCGCCCATCTTGTCCTTCGCGGCACCTTGCTCTAGTTACTTTTTCACAGCCTCGCGGAAGCCCCGCTCCACCATGTCCGTCGGGTCAGTCGACACCGGCCCGTCGCGCCAAAGCCAGCGCATCATCTCCGGCAAAATCGCTCCGCCAAATTTCTGCCCGTGTAAGTTCATGCCCCACGAGTAAGTCATGTCGTAACCCTTGGCCTGCAACGCCTTCATCAATCGGACATTCTGAAAGAACCAATCCCGCTTCTCGTCATAAGACGTCCCCGCGCGCCCCTGTCCGCGATTGTCGTTGCGCCCGTCGCACAGAAAAATCCGCAACGGCTTCTTCGCGCTCTCCATCACGCGCTCCGGATACACATGGCCGCCGCGCAAATTGACAAAGCTCCCGACAATGCTCAGCACCTTGCGAAACTCGTTCGGACGTTCCCAGGCGACAGCAAACGCCGCGATCGCACCGCTGCTCGCGCCGCCAATGCCACGCTGCTCCGGGTCTTTTGAGATGTTGTATTCCTTGTTCAACACCGGCATCAATTCCTCTGTGATGACGCGCGCGTACTTGTCGTCCGGCGTGTTGTACTCGGTTGGCCGGTTGGTGGTCCTGTCGCCCCATTCCTTCGGGTTCGGCTCCGGCTGCTCCGGCGTCCTGCCCGGATTAATGAACACGCCGATCATCACCGGAATTTCGCGGCGATAAATCAGGTTGTCCATCACGTTTTGAGCCCGTAAGTCGCCCTCTTCGTTCTTAAACGCTTGCCCATCCTGAAACACCATCAGGCTGGCCGGCGACTTAGGGTCGTACTGTGCCGGTACATATACCCAGTAAGTGTGTTGCGTGCCCGGATACACCTGGCTCGGGATTACAAATGGCCCCCGAATCTCGCCCTTGGGCACGCCCTCTTGTGCCATGGAATCGGGGCCCATCCGGTATTGGGAATTCGGGCTGGGTCCCTGGGGCGCAAACGGTGCCGCCGGCCCGCCCGCCTGCCGCGCCGCCTCCGCTGCGGGAATCGGCACCGCTTTCGGCACGGCCGTCGTCGGATCCTGTCCCAGAGCCGCCATCGCAAAAACACAAATCGCAATTATCTTCATCTCGACGATCCTATCGGAAACAGCCCGCCGCCACAAGTGATCTAGTTGCGGACCTCAGGCATTCCGCGATTCCATGCCCGATGGCGCGGAAATCGCCGCCTACATTCGCTACTAACCCTAAAGCGCCGCGATACACTATGCGGGAGTACCGCAATGCAAGAACACATCCAGAAACCCACTCCCGCCTTCATCGGCGCATCCTGGCTCGCCCTATTTGTGGGCGGCCTTTCCTTCGCCGTCGGTCTATGGAATGCTCCGATGCAGTTGAACGAAAAGGGCTACTATTTCACGGTCTTGATGTATGGCCTCTTCGCCGCCGTCTCGCTCCAAAAGTCGGTGCGTGACCGCCTCGAAGGCATCCGCGTCAGCGGCCTCTACTTTGGCCTCTGCTGGATCTCGGTGATGCTCTGCATGTTGCTGCTCACCATCGGCCTCTGGAACGCCACTATGACGCTCAGCGAAAAAGGCTTCTACGGAATGGCCTTCCTGCTCAGCTTATTTGGCGGAGTCGCTGTGCAAAAGAACGTCCGCGACTTGGCTCTATTTGAGGATCAAAAGTCTCCGGCCAAGATGAGCGCGCCGATCGACAAGTTGTAAGGAGGGGTGGGGGTGGTGCGCCCGACATGATTCGAACATGTGGCCTCTTCCTTCGGAGGGAAGCGCTCTATCCGGGCTGAGCTACGGGCGCGCTTCTTTAATTTACCATCATGGCGACCGCTCCCGCCCCCGCCAAAATCCAAATCGTCGCAATACGCGTCCGCAGGAGCAGCCCACAGGCCAGCGCGGCCAGCCCCGCCAGCCACCACGCCGTCAGCGCGCTTCGCCCCATCCCGATCAAAGTAGCGGAGCTAAACCCCGCCCCACCGATAATCACAAAACGGATCGCGTTCTTCACCCTCGGATCGTCCACCCGATCCCCCAACAACCGGAACAGCAAGATGATCAACAGCGCCGGCGTTGCCAGCGCCAACAGCCCCGCCACCGCCCCCGGATAGCCGGCCACAAAATAGCCCACACAGACAACGTAGACGCCCATCGGCCCCGGCGTCGATCGCCCAATCATCACCGCCGCGCTCAACTGTTTGTCGTCAATCCAGTGCCGCTCCACCACCAACTCATGCCGGATCACGGGCAAACTCGATAGCCCGCTAAACGAAGATAGCGTCGATTGCAACAGCGTCCAATAAACCACCAGCAGCTTTGTCATCGCGCGCTCAGGTATCCCATCACAGCCAGCGCAACGATCACCGGGAAAGGGCTGATGCCCAGCAGTGAAACCCCCAACCCCACCGCAAAAACGACCAAGGTAAGTACCCGCCCCTCAGCACCCAGGTAAGGCGAGATCAACTTCCAAATGCTGGCCGCGATAAACCCACAAACCGCCGCCGCCGCTCCCAGTAGGAAACGCCGCACCATCGGATTCCCGTAAGCTTGCTCATATCCAGCCGCCAATAACGTGGCCAGTACCGCCCCAGGAATGGCTGCGCACGCCAATCCCAACAGAGCTCCCGGCCATCGATAAAAGTCCCACCCGATGCCCGTCACCAGCGCCAGAATGTTCGTACCCGGCGTAACTCGCGCCAAGCCATACAGCCCCCGGTAGCGATCCTTCGAAAGCCACCGCAAATCGTCCACGATATCCCGCTCCAGCGCAATCGTGGTCACGCTCCCGCCTCCCACCGTAAAGGCGGCGTGCTTGAGCAGCAATCGTAACAACCCGCCAAGCGTCGGGCTACCGGCCATCCTAGGCCTTCCGAGGCTCCTTCAGCAGCATCTCAACGATGTTGCGTAAGTTGAGCTCCTCCATGTTGAAGAACGAATCCCCGCCCGGATAACGCCCGCGCAGCTTGCCGCTTCGATCGAAGATCAGCATCGCCGGCACATACAACTGCTCCGGCTTCAAATCGACAAAGTCGCAGATCTCCGGGATCGGTGCCCAGCCCAGGGGAAAGCTGACGCGGAAGTTCTTCGCAAAGTCCAACACCAGCGGCTCCGCGCCCGTGTCCACCGCTACCCCAATCGCCTTAAAGCCCTTGGCCCCAAACTCCTTGACGATCTTCTCGGTGATCGGCAACGATTTCTGGCAGTGCGGACAAGTGGTCTTAAAGATGGTTACAGCACACACACTACCCACCATCTGGGCCGTGTCAATCGTCTTGCCCCCGGGCAAGCTCACTTTGATGTGCTTCTTGGCGACGACCGCCTTCTTGGTCTGCGCGCCAACAGCCACAGCCGTCGCCGCTCCCAGCATCAGTCCTCTTCGTGTCATCTTCTTAACTCGCCTTCTTAGTGGTGGCGGCCTTCTTGACGCCGCTTGCGGGCGACGCGCCCGGCTTGCCCAACAACTCTTCAAACAGCTTGCGGAAATTCTTCTCGCGCTCGGCCAGGTCCTTGCCGAAAATCATATCGCCGCCCATATACTGGCGCACGATCTGCCCCTTGCGATCCACCATCACAAAGGTCGGATAGTACATCTGCATCATCGTCGGGTGCTGCAGGAAACCATAAGAGGCGTCGCGACCGCCGTAGCCGATCGGGAAGCTTGCGCCCTGCTCCTTGATGAAATCCGAGGTCAGCATCTTCGCCATGTCGTTGACGCAGACGCCCAGCGGCTGAAAGCCCTGCGGCGCGTATTCCTTGTACAACTTCTCAACGATCTTCACAGTGTCTTTGCAATGCGGGCAAGTCGTCAGATAGAAGCCAAGCATCACAACTTTGCCCCGATACTGGCTGAGCAAAACCTGCTTGCCGCCCACCAGTTCAAAGCCGTACTCGGGCGCGGGCCGCGGCACTGTGGCCCCGGGAAGCGCGCTCACGCTAAAAAGACAAATCGCCAATAGAATCGCTGAAAATCCTCGCATCGTGTTCACCTTTCTTTCAGTGTACTGGAAGGCCTTCCTCCGCTGTAACGGTTCTTCCGTCCCGGCGCAGACGCACCAGGCCGCGGTCCCCCGCCCCGTCCAGCTCCATGCCGGTGCGGCGGCTCACGGTAAAGGCCTTTGATTTGGACGCGAGCACCAAGGCGTAGGCGTCAAACCACTTCTGCGCCGCCGCCTCGTCTTTCCAAATGGACGAGTGGCTTAGCAAATAGTCATGCGTCTTTCTGTTTTCGTATAAGCGATAAGCACCCCCGCGATTGTCTTCCACCATCCCCGCCGTCTGCCCAAAGGTCCGCAGCAGGACGCTGAAATCCACCTCGCCCAGGCTTCCCTCCACCTTCGCCTTCCACCCCTTCGGCGGCCCAAGCGGCTCAACCTTCTCCGGCAACACACCCTCAAAATACTTCTGGGGATGCATCACCTGCGCGCTCGACGCGGGCGGCTTCTCAAAAACCCGTTTCATGCAATCGGCGTCGCGCTCGCACACCGCCGCCTGAAAACGAAATCCATACGAGTACGGAAACAACAAGCTCTCCTTCAGATACAGCGGCACGCTCTTCATCACCGGAAACTTATCGTCGTTGGTACCTTCCTGCTCGCTCATCCGCCGCACCATTTCTGGCGACCCCTTCAAGCTCGATCCCACCTGCCGCGCCGCGTGCTCCCCCATCAGCCACATCGCCTGTCCTTCCATCACCGCCATCCGCGCCAGCGCCGCGTCGTCGTCGCCCTTGGCCCCGCGCAGGAACTTCTTCAATCCGAAATTCTGATCCGCCAGCGCATGGCCCAGCTCATGGATCATCAACTCCGGCCCCAGCCCATCCTGCACACCTTCCATGACGTACAGCTTCTTCGTCTTGAAGTCGTAAAACGCCGCCGCTTGTTCCTGCAATAAATCAAGCGTAGTCTGCTTCAGCTTAAAATCCGGCGGCGCAAACCCAAACATCTTCAGCACCAATTCTTCAACGTCAACCTTCGTCGGGTTTACCTCCTCCTTCATCTTGCCCTTCAGATACTTCTCCAACTCCTTCTGGCTCATCATCGCGGCGGGCACTTGGCGCTTGACGGCAAAGCCGGTCATCTCGGAGGCCTCCTTCGTGTACATCGCGACGCGTCCCAGCAGCGGGTTGTCGGCGGCAAATACCGGCAGCACTGCCAACGCCAACAACGTCAACGCGGCGGCCCGAATCGCCCGCCCCAACGATACCGCCGCCACCGCGCACGTCACCCCCGCCACCACCGCAGCCACCCGTACCCCCGTTCCCCGCGCCATCGCTCCGAACAATGACGCGCCGATCGGTGCCGTCCCCACCACCGCCATCCCGAACATCGATACAACCCGGCCGCGCAGTTTCTCCGGCGTCGCCGTCTGCAGCGTCGAATTGGTCGCCGAATTCACTCGCATCAAAGTTCCTCCCGCCACCGCCATCAAACCCAGCGACAGCCAAAAATTTGGACTGATTCCGTACAAGGCCAGGGCCGCGCCCAAGATCAACCCGTTCAACACTGTGACGCGCGGCAGACCGCTGGCGTCGCTCGATTTCGCTAAAAAGTAAGTTCCCGCCACCGCCCCGCATCCCATCGCCGCCGTCAGACACCCCAAGCCCCAGGCGCCCATCGCAAAGATGTCTTGCGCAAAAAACGGCCCCAACACAAACACGCCGCTAAAGCACACGTTGCTCAAGCTGCAAATCCCCAGCAGCCGCCACGCCGTCGGGTTGTCCCTCACATAGCGCACACCTTCGCGCAGCGTCCCCGCCGCCCCGTCATGCCGATGCTGCGCGGGCATGCGCATCAACACCAGCACCAGCAGCACCGCAAAGAAGCTTACCGCGTTCAAGGCAAAGCACCACCCCTCGCCCAGCGCCGCGACCGCCACGCCCCCCAGTGCCGGGCCTAGAATTCGCGCCAGGTTGAAGGTCATCGAATTCAAACTCACCGCGCTGATCAGATCCTCGCGGCTGGTCATGTCCAGCAGCATCGCCTGCCGCGCCGGAATGTCAAACGCGTTTGCCAGCCCAAACGCCAGCCCCAACCCGTAAACATGCCAGACCTGCACCCGGCCCGTCAGCGTCAAAACAGCCAGCGCCGCCGCCTGCGACAGGAATACGCACTGGGTCACGATGACGATGTGCTTGCGCGTGTAACGGTCCGCCGCCAAGCCGCCCACCATCCCCAACAACAGCATCGGCAAGTTGGTGAACAGGCTGGTCAGCCCCAGCATCCATTCCGAATGCGTTAGCCGGTAAATCAGCCAGCTCAGCGCCGTGTTGTGGACCCACGATCCGGTGAGCGACACCAATTGCCCGGCCGCGTAAAGTTGAAAGTTGCGATGCCGCAGTGCGCGCATCGCCGAGGATTGCTTCAATCCTCTATTTCACCGCAATCGTGGTCCCCAGCGGTGATTCGATCGACCCGCTCTTCATCGTGATCGCCACCTTGTCGCCAGGCCCGACACCGTCTGGAACGCGCGCGTTGATCTGGAACACACCGCTCACCAAGCCCGGCGCCGGCCCCGCATACAACAGCTCCGCGTCCACGCCGCCAATCTTGAGCGACAACGGCGCGGCAAACTCCGGCAGCGGCGCGCCAATCACCGCGCCGTCCACCCCAGGCATCTTGAAGTTGCCGGCGCCGGTTCCATACAGCACGATCAACTTCCCCACCCCGATCGGATTTCCCGCACTATTGACAGAGCCGTCCTCATTCAACGCCGCCACTTGATTCTTGCCGCTGAAATCCACGCTAAAGAATCCCGGCGCGGACGGCAATACGGGCAGCGCCACCGGGTCGCTGCGCAGGCCGTTGTACTCAAACGTCACACTCGTCGTTGTCTTGCCCGCGACGCTATACGGAACGATCGCGCTCACCTGTCCCGCCGAGGTATAAATCATCGGCGCTGCAACACCGTCGAACAGTATCCGCGTACCCTCGAGCAGAGTCGATACCCGGCCCTGCGCATTCAAAGTCAGCGTGGTCAATGCCGCCGGGCCCAGCCGCGCCCCATAGATCACCACGATCGCTCCCGGTGCCACCGGCCCGGCCAATGCCGTCGCACCGTTCACCACGGCCGCAGAAGTCACCGCCGGGGCGGTTGCCGACGCCTTCAGTACAAAGCTGCCCGCGTCCGATACGCGCGATGCCGCGCTCCGGTCCGTCGTTGGCAACACGGCCGTGTCGTCGGCAATCGCCGCCAGTGTGTAGGTGCCCGGCGTTAGTGCCGCGTCGAAGGTCAATGTCGACGTACAGGTTGTCGTTGAATCGATCGCCAACCCGTCCGTAACCACGCAGCCCAAGCCCGTGTCCAAGTCCTTTGTGGTGACACTGGGCCCGGTCCCCAGGTAGAAGCCAACGCGGAACTTCGCCGCCGTCTTGGTCCCGTTGTTGCGAACAACCACGTTTACCGTGAAAGCCTCGCCCACGCGCGCCGTCGCCGGTGCCGTAAAGCGCAACACCGACAGCGTCGGCTCGGCCACGGGAGGCGCGGGGTTCGCCGGCTGCCGCACCGTGATCAATTGGTCGCCAACGCGGATTGTCCCCGTCCGCGCCTGCCCGCGCCGGTTCGCCGTCGCCGCAAACTCAAGCGTCGCGGTCCCCGTCGTGTTCACGCTGTTGGTCTGGCTCAGCCACCCCGCGTTCGGCGCAACCATCCAGGCACAATCGGCAAAATTCGGTGTCAGGCTAACCTTAAACGCCCCGCCCGTCACGGGCACATCGAACGCGCCCTGATCCACCTTGTAGCTGCAAGCGCCGTTGTGCAGGCTAAATCGCGTCCACCATGTGCCCCAGGTCGTTGTGCCGCCTTCGGTCTTCGATCCCGCATGACTCTGCAGCGTCCAGAAACTCGTATCGTCCAGCGGGTCGGTCACGGTCGTCGAGTAACTTCCCCAAATGCTCGCGACGGACCCTCGCTCAAAGCTATCTTCCCCTTCCTTGATCAGGCCGTCGTAATACAACCCACCAGCCGTATCGGCGCTCTTTCGAAAAGCGAAGTACGCGCCGACATACTGGTCCTTGCGGAACCGGTTATAACCGATGAAGATATCGCCATTCTTATTGGCCGCAATGGAGGGGAAACCAAAGTAACTGGCCCCGGTCGTGTCGTCCACTCGCACGCGCTCGGTAAGAGTGATCGCGCTGCCATTCTCGGGCCAGTTCATCCGCGTGTACTGGATCACCGATCTGAGCTCCGCCCCGAAGCGCACGAACATCGTGTTCACGCACCACACGCTCGTGTTCCTCGCCGCGCAGTTCTGAATCAGCGATCGCGCCGCGTCCAGTTTCTTATCGGTCCCGGCCTGGGGCAGAATCTCGCCCGGAGTGTATTTGTAGATGTCACCCGCGTCGGTTGAAGTCCGCAGGCCGATTATGAACGAACTCCCGCCCGGCGCAACTTTCACCTCTTTGAACACCATCGCGTAGTTACCAGTATTTAAGAAGTAACTGTTATTCACGAATAGGATGCGCGTTGCGTCCGGATTTGGGTCCGATGCGGGGGCGTTCACTTCCAGGAAGTCTTCAAATTTCTGATACGCCAGGCCTGCATTGTCCGGGTAAACATTGGGAAGGTAGAAGAGGTAATTCTCGGTCGCATAGTAGCCGGCGCCGTCGCTCACATCCGCGCTGATCGCCAGCGTCTTCCCCGCTACCGCCAAGTTCAGAGTCGTAAACAAGGTCCCGGAATACGGCGTGCTGATCCGGCTCATCTTCCAGTCCCCGCGTGGGTCGGAGCTCTTACTCACCGCCACCACCAGACCGGCCGAAGAAGTAAACGGATCGGCGATTGCCGCCAGGATGAAGCGTTTCGCGTTCACGTCAAAAGCGGCGCGAGGCGCGAAAATAATGGTCCGGAACGGCCCCGCTCCGCTGAAAAAACTCTCTAGCGTGACAAACTTCAGCTCTTTGCCCTTTCGGTCTTGCACCCGGATGCCAACACTGGTCGCGGTCAATACGTACTCGCCACTGACCGCGCCGGCGGGGTCGGGAAATGTCTTGGTGTTGTCGTCGGAAATCCCGGGGAACCCCTCCAATTGAAAACTGGGAGCGGCTATTGCCGACGCCGTCCGTGCTTCCCCACCGCCCGCAATGGCCGCCTGCGGCGGCACTGACTCCTTCGATTTCGATGCCGCCCGCGCAAGGTTTACCAAGCGCCATTCGCTCCCCATTCCAGACTCAAGCCCAGCTTCGGCACTCTGACCGAAACAAGCGACTGCGCCCTGAAAAACGATTAAACTTGTAATCAAATTGATATGAATAAAATTCAACTTCCGCACCATACCTGCTAGGATACACGATGTTTCCGAAGGGCTTCCCGCCATGCCGCCGTTGTGGCATACTGGCGGAGCAATGACTCCCGATTTCACATCCGCCCTCAGTGGCGTCCTCGTTCAAGGCTTAAAGGGCGAATTCGTCAACACCGCCAAAGTTTTCGCCGCCATCCCCAACGGACACCACGATTACAAACCCGACCCGAAGTCCAAGACCGCCATGGAACTGGCCTGGCACATCGCGACAGTCGACGTGTGGTTCCTCGATTCGATCGCCGCTCATAAGTTCACTCCAGGCAGTCTACCGATGCCCGACGACATCAAGACCGGTTCCGACATCGCGGCTTGGTATGAGAAGGCCATCGCCGCCTCGCTTCCCAAAGTGGAAGCCATGACCGGCGACCAACTTATGGTCCCAGTTGACTTCTACGGA
>JANXUM010000581.1 GCA_025356215.1 Bryobacter sp.
CGACGATGGTGGCCGCTTGGCCGCCGATGGTGACACTTCGCACTGCGGTGGGGACCGTCGCCGGAGAGGCCGGGATAAGAGTGTTGGCCGAGGCGGTGTTGGTGCTGCCCATGCCGCTGACGTAGATCACAACCGTTGAGCCGCGAAGGGCTGGTGTGGTGGCGGAGTTGAGCGTGTAGTCCTGGGTAGTGGCATTGTAGTTGAGAATCGCGCCCTGGCCCTTGCCGGAGGCGTCGGTGGTGTAGACGCCAGGGGTGGTCGGGGAGACGCCTAGCGTGACAGCTTGCGAGGCGAGGCCGCCGTAGCTGAGGACAAAATCCGCTGTCGCGCCGCTGACCGTGTAGGGGACGACGACGCTGACTTGGTTGGCGCTGGTGTAGAGAATCGGCGCGGGAGCGCCGTTGACGGTGACGGATGTAACCGCACCAGTGGCCGGCAGCGAATTCGGAATCTGCGGTGCGGGCGAGGACGGATTGAAGATTGTCAGGGCGGAGGGGCCGAGACCGAGACCGAAGATCGTGACGATCTCGCCGGGCGAGACGCTGCCTTGCAGAAAGCTGGCGGAATCAACTACCGCCGTCACTTGCGGCTGGGGACCGAAGATCTGGAATTGGGCGTCGTTGGAGACGCCCCCACCCGGGGATGGGGTGGTGACCGCAAGCCTCAGAATGCCGGGCGTGTTGAGCATCGTGGCCGGGACAGTGACCAGAAGGGCGCTATCGCCCACCGCCTTGGCGGTGAGCGGACCGGTGGTGCCGACAGAGACGGGCGTGCCGCTGATCACGCCTGTGGCGGCGTTGATCGTCAGACCCGGAGGCAAGTTGGCGGCTGACCAAGTATAAAGACCAGATCCACCCGCAGCCGCCGCCGAAATCCCGCCCGCATAAGAGACCGTTGTGACGCCCGCGGCGAGTAAGGCGTTGGGACCCGAGATGCGGGGTAACACCGGTATGCCAGACGGCAGAACGACGAGTTTGGCCGCGATGTAGGCTGAGTTCTGAATCGGGCTGGTGGAATCGTTCACACGCAATGTGAAGTAGTAGGAGCCAGCAGAGGTGGGCGTGCCGAGGATGCGCCCTGTGGATAGGCTTAAGCCCGGCGGAAGCGCCCCGCCGATGAGCGCCCAGGTGTAGGGCCCAGTGCCTCCGCTGGCCGCCAAATTGAGCGTCGTGTAAACCGATGAAACTACGCCACCGGGAAGCGGCGAGCCGAAGTTGGCCCGCAATACGGAACTTGCCCCGGCGAAGACGGGAATGAAGAAACTCTCCGTGGCGCTGTTTGTGCCATCGTTAACGGTAATCGTCGCCTCGCTTGTGAAGCCGCTGGCAGCCACAGTGGAGTTGGCGAAATAGTTATCGCCATAGAGAGTCACGGTGCTCTGTGCGGATTGTTGGATGACGCCGGTGGGCCAAGTGCTGTCAATCGCCGGGGGCGCGGCGACAACGGTGAGTGTCACCGGGAGAGTAATCGACGGATTGGCGGCGGCAGCGGACTTAATCGTAATGTTGGCCGTGTAGACCCTGGGAGACAGGCCTGTGGGATCGACCGTCACGTTGATCGAATTTAGCAGCCCCGCCAGGGTAATGTTGCCGGTGGGTGAGACCTTGAGCCATGGCGCGGCTTGAAGACTGAGTGTCGCCGCCGTCGCCGCCCCGGTATTGGAAAGAATGAAAGTGGAACTCAGGGCGGGATTACCGGCGATGGGCTGGCTAGTGGTGTAGCTGAAGCTCAAAACTGCCGGAGAAACCGTGATCGTCGGCGGGGGAGTACCGATGGTCAGCGTGACCGTGACCAGCGCCGTGGGGATCGGAGTGCCATTTGTCCCTGTCAACGTAACCGTGCCGGTATAGGTGCCAGCGGCGAGGCCCGTGGGGTTCACCTGGACACTGACGGTTTGCGGGGCCTTGCCGCTGGCCAATGAAACCAGCAGCCATGCGCCGTAATAGGGTGCCGGCCCGTTAACCGCGGCCGTGAAACCTAAGCCTGCGGGCGCGCTCTGCACGTTCAATGTTTGTGCCGCAGGTAACGCGGTGGCCCCAATGGTCGCCGTAAATTTCAGTGTTGCGTTGTTCACGCTGAGGGTTTGCGCCCGCAGGTGGCACACCAGCATCAGGAAAACAATTGCAAAATTCCGCATCGCACCTCTCAAGCTTCTCGATACACGTCTCTATGGAACTGATCGGCGTCCTCCGACGCTTCTGCATTGACCGTTGTTGTTTTTGAGGGGTAGTCCGAACTGCTATAAGATGAGAGCACCGAAACACCACATGCCCTTTCTCCGATCTATTTTGATTTCGCTCATGGCCTGGGTTGCCTGCGCGCAAGACCAGTTCTCGACGTCGGTTAAGCCGGTGCTCACTAAATCCTGCTCACCGTGCCACAACGACCGCAACGCCTCCGGTAGCGTGAACATTTTGCCCTTCACAGAAGCCAGCTCGGTAAGCGAGTTCCGCCAAGACTGGGAACGGATTGTACAGAAGATCAAGAGCGGAGAGATGCCGCCCAAGGGTTTTCCCCGCCCCGCGCAAGCGCAGATCGAGGGATTGCTCGCCTACGTCAACGGCGAATGGGACAAGGCCGACGCGAAGATCAAACCGGACCCAGGGCGCGTCACCGCACGCCGCCTGAACCGGTCGGAATACACGAACACGATTCGCGACTTACTCCTGGTGGACTTCCGCGCCGACAAGGACTTTCCCACGGATGACTCGGGCCATGGCTTTGATAACATCGGCGACGTACTTACAATTTCTCCGTTACTGATGGAGAAGTATCTGAACGC